>CANGWP010000063.1 GCA_947457605.1 Bdellovibrionales bacterium
CCATCAACTCGGGCGTCTGATCGCTCGAATGCATGCGGTGGGCGGAAGGAAATCGGCTCCTTCGCGGGTCAAGCTCACGCCAGAAGTGTACGGTAAGGCTTCTTTGGCGTTCTTGCTCGAAGGCTCTTTCATCAATTCGGATGTTGAAAAGCGCTTTGAGGCGATTGTCGATCCGATTCTGTCCCGCGCGCTTGCCCTCTTTCAAGGGCAGCCTCTGCAGCGGATCCATGGGGATTGTCATGCGGGGAATATTCTTTGGAATGAAAAGACGGGACCATTTTTCATTGATTTTGACGACATGGTGATGGGGCCGCCGATTCAGGATCTCTGGCTCCTTGCGCCTGATCCGGAATCCCTGGTTCATTTGATCGAGGGTTACCACCAGATGCGCGACCTTCCTCATGGAAGTCTTAGAATCGTCGAAGTGCTTCGCGCGCTTCGGATGATCCATTATGCAACGTGGATTGCCAAGCGCTACGAGGATCCCGCGTTTCAAAAAGCGTTTCCGCATTTCGAATCGCCCCGGTATTGGGATGAACTTACGACCGATCTGGAGCGGCAGTGGGAGAGGATTGAGAAACATGCCTTCGATCAAGGGATCTGAAATCCAAAAATTCAAAGAGCAATTCAAGAGTCGCGAGGGAATTCATCTCAATTCAGCCGGGCAGTCCCCGCTTTCCTTGCGGGTGCAGGAGCGGGTGAAAGAGGTGGTGGAGCTTCAGGCGAGGCGTGCTTCTTTTTCTGATCCAGAACTGGTGTCGATGCTCGCGCGTGCGAGGGTTCGCATTGCGGAGTTCTTGGGCGCGGACCCAAAGCACTTCGCATTTGCTCCGAATGTCGCAAGTGCGATTTCCCAGGTGGCACTGGGCTTTCCGCTGAAGCCCGGAGACCGGGTCGTTACCATTGATCAGGAATATTCAAGTCAGTTCTACCCCTGGAAAGTTGCATGTGAGCGGAGCGGGGCGGAACTCAAGGTGGTCTCCTCGGATTCTCATGCACAAGTGAACCTCGATCATCTCTATGACTCGATTCGCCCCGGAGTGAAGGTTGTATCGGTGTCCTGGGTTCAGTTCAAAACGGGAAGCATTCTGGATTTGAGGGCGCTGGGGGAGCATTGCAAAAAGAACGGAGCATTTCTGGCGGTGGATGGGATTCAGGCGTTAGGCCAGCTTCCCTTTGATTTCAATTCTCTTCCTGTCGATTTTATTGCGGGCGCCGCCCACAAGTGGATGGCCTCGCTCCTGGGCCAGGGATTTTTTGCAGTGAAGCCCGAGCTCATGAAGCATCTTGTGCCTCTTCAGATCGGTGCCGGAACGTTCAGTGCCTGGGGGCGTGACTTTGATCCGAAGGCCACCATGGTGGAAACCGCCTCCAAGTTTGAGCCGGGTGCATTTGCATTTGCCGCGCTTTTTGCGCTTGATTCAGCAGTCGAATTGTTTCTGGAAATCGGGATGAAAGAAATCGAAACCGAGATCGCAAGGTTGTCAAAGGTTCTTCGCGAGGGTCTTTTGGGGCTCGGGATTCCGCTCTCGACTCCGAAGGATCAGCGGGGCGGCATTACCAGTTTCAGACTGGATCCGGAGCGGGAGTCGCGGTTTCTTTCGTCCTGTCGGAATGCCGGAATTGCCGTCATGAAGCGCGGAGATTTCATCCGCATTTCACCCCACGCGTACAATGAGGATTTTGAAATCGAACGAGTGCTCGAAGTGGCAAAGGAGTCTGCATCATGAAAACAAGCAATGAAGGATACGATCTGCACATTCTGGTCTGCACGAACCAAAAAGAGAAGGGTGAGAGTTGCGGGCCAAAGGGCGGGCAGGAGATTGTCGATCATCTGAAGTCCTGGGCAAAGGAACAGAAGTTTTCGGGCAAGGTCAGGGTGAACAAATCCGGGTGCCTTGGAAAGTGCGAGTCCGGCATCGCCTGCGTTGCCTACCCGAAGGGAAATTGGGTGTTGGAGGCACGGCCTTCCGATTTACCCACAATTCAGGAATGGATCCGGAGCAATTTGAAAACCTAGGCGTTTTTTCCGGTTGATTCCTTGCGGAAGGCGCGGCTAAGCTGTCGCCATGCTCGACATCAAATACATCCGCGAAAACAAAGACCTGGTACGTACTGCACTTCAAAACAAAAGGGTGAATCTGGACCTCGAGGAGTTGCTCTCGCTGGATGCGGAGGTGCTGGAGCTGAAGAAGCGGGTGCAGTCGCTTCAGGAAGAAAAGAACGCGAACGCAAAGAAAATGCCGAAAGCCACTCCCGAGGAGCGTCCTGGCTTGATTGAGCGGGGACGAGCAGTGGGGCAAGAAATTTCAAAGCTCGAGCCCGAGCTTGCGCTGAAAGAAGAGGGCCTTAAGAATCTCCTTTGGCTTACGCCTCTTGTACCAGCCGCCGATGTTCCGGTCGGAAAGGACGATTCCGAGAATGTGGAGCGGAAAACAGGCGGTACGATTCCGGCCTTTGATTTTGCCTCCAAGGATCATGTCGAACTCGCACTGCAAAACAACTGGGCGGAATTCGAACGGATGGCAGCCGTCTGCGGCTCCCGAATGATCGCCTTGAAAAACGATCTTGCGCTCTATGAGTTTGCGATCATCCGGTTCGCGCTTGATTTTCTTGCAAGCAAAGGTTCACAAATCATTACCGTGCCTGCCATGGTTCGCGAGGCTGCGCTCTTTGGGACAGGCCACTTTCCTGCGGGCCGCGAGCAAGTATATCACTTGAAGGAAGATGACCTGTATCTTTCGGGTACGGCCGAAGTGCCCGTTACTTCCATTTTTTCGGGCGAGATTGTGCCTGAGAGCGAGGTTCCGAAACGCATCGGCGCATTTTCGCCCTGCTTTCGCCGGGAGGCGGGGAGCGCGGGCAAGGATGTTCGCGGACTCATGCGTGTGCATCAGTTCAACAAGGTGGAGCAGTTCGTGTTTTGCCGAAATGACGCAGATGAATCCGCACACTGGCACCAGGAGCTTTTGAAAACCTCGGAAGAGATCGTTCAGGCGCTGGAGCTTCCGTACCGGATCATCGAGGTTTGCACGGGCGACATGGGCGCCGGCAAATACCGCATGCATGATCTTGAGTGCTGGGTGCCGTCCGAAAAGCGCTACCGCGAGACCCATTCCTGCTCGAGTCTTCATGACTGGCAGGCAAGGCGCGCGAACCTTCGCTATCGTGATCGCGATGAAAAAGTGAAATTCATGCACACGCTGAATAATACGGCTGTGGCCACGCCAAGGATTCTGATTCCGCTCCTCGAAAACCATCAGCTTGCCAATGGAGCGATTCGAGTTCCGAAGGCGCTTCAGGCGTACATGGGTGGACGGGACCGAATCGGCGGCTAGGAAACTGATCTCGTTGAAAGCTGCCCCTGAGTTCAAGGGATTCCTCCCGCGCAAACTTCGGCAATGTTCATTCTTCCGGGGCAGCTAGCAATTTATCTCGCACTCTATTGACTAATTTTGTCGGATATGATACCCTGCCGCGCATGATGAATCCAAAGACTTCCTTTTTGACCTTGGCGCTGCTTGCTTCTTTCTTCGGCTTCGAGGCCTTTGCCGGGGGCTCAAGCTCGGTTCTGAAATGCACTCTCGAAAACAATAGCGATCGGATCGTCTCGATTGAGATCGAGGAAACCGATCTCGAAGGGCAACTTGTTGCCGGGACAGTCCTTGAAACAGCAAATCACTCTGAGGAAACCATTCAAAGGGTTTCCAATGGCAGTCTCTCTGATTCCAAAATTTATCTTTATGAAACCGGTCAAATCGGGGTGGGCACCACTCATCGATATCTTGAGCGGAACCGGAAAACCGGCAATTATTCTGTTTCTCATTACTTCCAGTGCGATTGGATCAATGATGAGGAGCATTGCTCGCCGGGAGCGGATTTTGAATATCGCGGCTCCGTCGGAGATGCATCCTGTAAGCTTTTGGCCAAATGAGCATGGATTTTTACGAGGCGGTCCGGGCCAGGCGGAGCATCAGGAATTACACGGATCAACCCGTTCCCAAAGAGGTGATCCAGCGCGCACTGAGTGCGGCGCTGCTCGCTCCCAACTCCTCAAATCTTCAGACATGGGGATTTTATTGGGTAAAGAACCCTGAAAAAAAACAAAAGCTCGTTGAGGCTTGCCTCTCCCAGCGGGCCGCGCGCACGGCAAAAGAATTGATTGTAGTCACGGCAGAGCCGGGGCGCTGGAAGCGGAATCGTGCGCGGATGATCTCGGAACTCGATCGCGCCAAAGCTCCGAAATTCATGTATCCCTATTATGAAAAGCTGATTCCCTTCACTTATGGATTTCAGTTTCTGGCCCCCCTCAAATGGCTGATCTTCAATCTGGTCGGGCTTTTTCGTCCAATCGTGAGACGACCCTGGAGTCCTCGGGATCGTGAGGAAATCTCGATCAAATCCGCAGCATTGGCGAGCGAGAACTTCATGCTTGCAATTGCGGCCGAAGGGTATGGAACCTGCCCAATGGAAGGCTTTGATGAGTGCCGGGTGAAGAGGCTGCTTGGGCTCCGCTTTTCGGATCGCGTGGTCATGGTGATCTCGGTTGGTGAACCCGAACTCACACAAGGGGTCTGGGGTGCCCAGATTCGATTTGATCCCAAAGAATTCATTCACGAAGTCTAAAGAAAACAGGTCGGCCTCTGTCAACCTCCTGACTCTTGTTTTTTTGTCACCCATCTTTGAAAATCTTTCAAAGAGAGAGGGGGGCAGATCATGAGCCAAAACCAAGCCAGTCCAATTACAGGAATTCTGGATGAATCCCAAGTGATCCTTGATTTCGGGAGGCACGAGGGAAGGACCGTGAAAGAACTCCAGTTTTTGGATCCCGAGCTTTATGCTTTTCTTGCGGGTGAAAAGGGAGACGGCGCATTTGCCATCCGTCGTCATCGCGACAAAACTTTCCGCCTTTATCTGAATCCCCTTGCGCAGATGGATCAGTGACCGATAGCTTTTTGTCATGCTGGATTCATTCTTGCGTCAGGTGACAAAAGACTCGTACGGACCCGTAAATTTTTCAGAAAAGACTACTGTCCCCGCCGTCGTTCATAAATTCAACGACGGCTTTTCCGTTTTGGGGTGGGGAAGAATGCCGGATCCGATCACGGACCGCGGAAGGATTGCGGCCGGCGTCTTTACCTTGATGAACGAGATTTATCGATCCGAAGAGTTCTGGAAGCGTTTTCTTCGTTCATCCGATGCGCTTTCCTTCCGGAAGGCTGGCTCAAGCATTCCTCAAAGCGGAAATGTCAGTTCGATGCTCAATGAAATCTCGGAGCGCCTCCCGGTTCGCTCCAATTATCTTGGAGTGATTGATGAAAAATCCTTCAAAGCGCTCGATTCAAAAGCACCTCTTCGTTCGGAGCAGCTTCTCCCACTTTCAGAGTTGAAAGGCCAGTGGAAGGACACGCCAAATCTTTACCCGGTGTGCGAGTATTTTCAGGAAGAGAAAATTCCCTCTTCCACCGTGATGGGGCGAACCATTTGGGATCAGTCTCTTTGGCGGAATCAGGCGTATCCCAAGATGTTGCCCTTTCAATTCCTCTGTCACTTCACCCTGACGGAGTCGAGTGCCGAAAGTCTAAGAGTCGGGGATCTCTCGATTCCGAAAACCGCGGCGCTCCACACCCTGCAGGCGGGCGTTACCTGGGATTTCCCGGTGATTGAACTTGTGCTGCCGCAGGACCCGCTTCGAAGAAGAATCGGCTTGTCCGAGGCGATCTGGATTACGGGAATGTCAGCCACAAGGCTTCAGGAACTCATGCTGACGGCTGCGTGGGTTTCGGCATTTGCCCGATCCGAGATCCGGAATTTTGGATTGAATCTCGAATCCATGGAATTGAAATTCGCGCTCACGGAAAACGGCGATGCGGTACTGGCGGACCCGTTCTCGCTTGATGAAATGGGCCTTGAAAAAGACGGTACCCGCTTTCAATTTGAAACGGCTCTTGAGCATTATCAGAAAACTTCCTGGTTTGATGCCGTCGCCAGGGCAAAAACGCAAGCCAGTCATCTTGGGGCATCCGAGTGGCGACGAAACTGTGTGGAACCGGTTCCACTCCTTGATCCAAAAGTGAAAGCGGCGGTTGAAAAGGAATATCAACTTCTCGCGGACCATTTCTTCAGGAAGCACGACCATGTTCTGTAGGGTTGAGACGGGGTTCAAGTCGGAGTTCACGGACCCGGAAGCAAATCTGGTTCTGAAGAAAATTCGCGAGATTCATCCGAGTCTTGCGGAGAAAATCCGATGGATCCGGAAACTCAGGGTCACCTGGATGGAGATCGACGCTCCCCGTGACAAGGTGGTGCAGTCGATCCAGGCCGCTTTCAAGAATCGCGTGACAGACTGGGTGTTTACGGGCGACCTTCTTCCCTCGGCTGCGGGTTCAACCGGTACCCTCTATGATTTGATGCAGGAATCCCCGTTTCGACCAGGGGTTTTTCATGGAATTGAAAAACGAAAAAGACTCAATGTGCATGATGAGGAATCCCTCGTGATCCTCGATGCAATTCAAACCGTTCTTGGACGAAAATCAACTTCCGATCGCGTCGTTACAGGAGAGCTGCTGCTGCTCGAGGGGGCCAAGCTCATTCAGTCGGATCTTGAATGGGTCGCCCGAAACTGGTTTGCGAGGGAACAGACGGAGTCATGGTCTCTTCTTTCCGAAGAAGAGCTGAAGCGCAATTCCAGATTTCAGGGAGAGCAGGTGGCAAAGTATCTGGCATCTCCCCATACCGCGGTCCGTTCCCGTCTTCTTCAATTTCGGGCGCCATCCCGCCCCCAGGATCTTCCAATCCATTGGACGCGAATCAATGAATTGCTCCGCGTGAAAATGCCGGCAATCGGCTCAAAGGCATCGCTTTGTCAGGGGGATGAGTGGAGTTTCCTTTCGGACATGAGATTTTCTTCTGCAAAGCTCCAGATGGAGTCTTTGAATGAGACCGAGTTCCAGCTTTGTCGGCATCAACTGGACCATTTCGATCAAAGAGGCGAGATGCGATTGCAGACCGTTCTGGGGGTTCTTCCGGAAAGAAACCGCCTTTGGAGAAGCGAGATCGAGGGTGAGTCGCCTCTCAAGGTCCGCGATGATTTTGAGATTGCGATTGAACGCGTTGCGGAATCCACCAATACCCCGCTTGCGGTCATGAAAGTTCTGGAGGAAAGTCACGAGTCCTTTCCTGCTTATTTTTGGACGGGGAGCGTGAGTCTTTTCAATCCGGCACTCCTACCGCCGAATCCGCGGGAAACCGGTTCCCTTTCAGAGTTGCTCTTTGTCGGATACGCCGATCAAGGGCTCATTCGCAATCTGACGTTTCTGAGTGAAGTGAAATCCGTATTTCGTCATGCGATTCAGGGCGAGGCCATTGATTTCAGCATTCATGCGTCCGGACGAAGTCTGCTTCAGTGTTTGAAGGAAGGTCGCGGTCATCTGCAGTACGGGATGGATCTTCACATCGATTCAGTCACGGACTGGTTCAAACGATTCTTTGAGTCGGCACTTTCCCTGGGATTCATCTGGGGAATCAATCCGGACAAAAAGGAGTGGCTGCTTCGGGAGCTTGATCTTCGCGGAATTCCGTGTCTTTCCTTTGGTACCACCACGCTCACCGGAGACGTGAGAATTTTGGAAGGAGGATCGGTGAAGGCGGGGGCCACGATTCAGGAATTCTTCGGGGTCCATGGCTCGAATGAAACCCGCGAGGAAGCTTTGCTGAATGAGCCGCTTTTTTTGCGGGAAGAACGCAAGCAGCCGGGACAATTCCGGAATCGTTTTGCGACCGAGGAGTTGATCCTGAAGCCCGAATCCTTTCATGCTTCCGTTGCCACGCCCATCGTAGTGAGGCCTTCGCTGGATTCGTGGTCGGGTCTTATGGTTCTCTCCGACCTCGTGGATCAGGAGTTTGATTCCAAACACCTCGACTACCTGCTTCGAAAATGTACCGCCATGGGTGGGCAGATCAATTCCATCCAAGTGTCCTATTTGAACGGGCTCCGGGAATGGTCCAAGATCCTGAAAAAGGTTGAACGGGAATACGGGATCCAGGTTTCTGAAATCGAGTTTGCTCATGAGCCCGACGTTCAGGCGCATTGGATGGCGATCCAGGTGGTTGCAAAAGTCTCTGACATTCGTACTGTGAGAACCGAGGAACTGAAATTCACCCAAGACCGCATCTACTGGCTGCCCGGTGATTTCGAGCAACCCGGCACGCGCTGGCTTGCAGGGTTCGAAGGGCGCTACCAGACCGGACTTCATAGTGCGGTGGCGATCGAGTCCACCGAAGATCCCGCAAAAGGTGTTGTCGATGCGCTTTCTTTTGCTCTGAAAAAGCGGAAGCTCGGGGCAGAGATCCGGCTTCAGCACCATTTCCCGGGAGGTTTTTTTGTGAGTGTGAGCGAGAACGAGCGCTACGCGATCGAAGAAGAGTGGCGTGTTCTCGGTGTGGAGTTCGAGTTTGTGGGTCGAGTCACCTCCACTCCGTATCTGGTCATTCGAAATGAGGCGGATCAGGTTGAGACCATTTCCATCGAGGACATTTTATGAGCAGCAAATATCGCGCACTCATTCTTTCGGCGCCCGGAAGCCGGGGCGAGCGGCATTTTGAGCATGGATTGAATTCAGTTGGATTTGATTCGGAAGTGCTCAGTGTGGCTGACATTGTCGATTACCGCATTGACCTTGATCAGCTCTGTCTGAAGTACAAGGTTCTCGTGGTCACGGGAGGCAACACGTATTCTTCGGTACTCGGAGGCGGAAAGGTTTTCGCACTCAAGATGCAGCATCTGTTTCGTTGGAATCTTCAGAAGTTTGCGGAGCGAGGGGGGCTGGTCCTTGGTGTCGGTACAGGGTTTCAAGCGCTTCTTCACATGAATGTGTTTGGAGATGATTTTACGTTACGACTGAATGAAACCGCGCAAACCGAGAACCGCTGGGTGAAGGCGGTACCGATTGGCAATCGCTGCATCTGGCTCAAGGAGATGGGAACCATCGAGCTGCCGTTGAACCTGAAAGATACGGATTTTGTGATCGAGCCCGGTGCGTTTGTGGAGGCCAAGGGCAAGATCGAGCGCTTGGGACTTGCCTGTCTGAAGACGGGCGAGCAGGAAAAGATCATTGGTCTATGTGATCCATCGGGTCGGATTTTCGGTCTGACTCCGCATCCCGAGTATTTCTTGAACTGGACCAATGCCGAGGACTGGTTCATGAACCCGACTCGGGCGGCAGCTCCCGGTCAGGGGTTTGCGATTTTTGAAAATGCCGCGAAATATTGCGAGCAATGATGTTTCGGCTTTACTTCGCCCAGTAGGCCTCATCAAGGCTTTCTTCTTTTTCCGGCAATCCCCGGAAGAGCCGTGGGGAATTTCGAGACAGGATCTCGAAGCTCACGCGATTTGAATATTTGCAAATCTGCGCAAGCGAGGAATAGGTGAGGTACGGAGCCGCGTGCTTCGGACTGTTCGGGATTTTGCTGAAATGGTAGCGGTTTGCGGCCATGTCATGAAGAAGAGCGGCAAGTGCGCCGTCTCCTGCGCCATTGGTGTTTCGGATCTCGACCGGCCCGCCCATGAACGGATTGATGTGCGAATAGATCGACACCGGAGCTTCGCAATCCGACCTTCGCATGGCCCGCGAGTATTCATACTGGTTGTAGTTCACAATCGATTTGGTGTGGAGTTCGTGTTTGGTGAGGCGTGCGAACTTTTGATCCACAATCGCTCCGATGTAGAGACCCTGTGCCCCGACCGTAAGAAGGGCCAGGTCCGTGATTTGGAGAGCATCCTGAAGCGAGAGAAGCGGGTCCTCGATTCCGGTGAGCGCCCGAGCCTCGTCATGGTTCATGGCAAGGACATTGACATGATCCGCAATGAACATTTTGAAGAATGAGGATTTTTCGGCAACCAGCCCACTGGTTCCGAGTGTCAGCACAATCGGAACATTTGCGGCTTTTGCGATTTCACAGGCGCGCAGGGTTGCCTTGAAAATCGGCGCGGTATCATCGCGCAAGATGTACGCCGAAATCAGGAGCGCGCATGACCGCTCGATCAAGGCGGCTGGGATGTAGTCCGGGCTCAAATCGTTCATGCAACCTTTTGAGATTCCAAACGTGCGCTCGCCATCCGGAGTGATAAAGCACATGGCTCGACCCATGGGCGAGGGGCAAGGCTGCAGGTGATTGAGGTCGACTTTTGAGGAAGTGGAGGCGATGTACTTGAAAGAGTAATCACCGACCGTGATTTGTTTTGAAATCGCACCCAGGAGCACCGCACGCTCGTCCGAGAGCACTGAAAAATTGTGGAGGGTGTTGCCTACGGTTCCACCTGCAAACTCTCCGTGAATTCGCTTCTCTGCCCTGAGTCTTTCGTAGATTTCATCACAAAGCCGGTGGTCGATCAGTTGGGATTGGCCTTTTTGGAGACGGTATTCTTCGAGGAAGGAATCTTCGACCTGGCACTCGATGTCGACCAGGAGCTGATCGATTCCGATTACGTGGAAAGAGCTATCGGTCATGAAGTTGTGATCGATGTTGACCCGATCCTTTTCGGTGACCGGGAAGTAGTGTTTGCTCTTTCGTCTGCCGGGAAATTTCATCGCACTTTGGTCCTTTGGGAGTGGGGAGAGAGTAGTGGAGAGGGGCCGATTTTTCAATCAAAAACTGATGAAATCAATCAGGAATGTGGGGTGCTTTTTGCTCAATGAGGCTGGTTGATTTTCCTAAAGAGGTTCTTTGGTTTTGATTTTGAGTGGCTTCCTTGAGATCGGGTGAATGAACTCAAGCTCGGAGGCTTGGAGCATGAGGCGGGGAGTACCTTTGAAAAAGCCAGACCATGGTTCGGGGTTTCCGTACAAGGGATCTCCGACCAGGGCGTGTCCGATCGAATCAAAATGGCGTCTGATTTGGTGAAAGCGTCCCGTGTAAGGATGAATTTCCACCAGGCTGAACCCTCGTCCGGATTTCAGGCGGGTGTAGTCGGTTCGGGCGGATTCGGTCTCATCGGTTTTGTTCTTTTTCAAGGGGGTCTTGATGCAGCCCTTGGAGGGCGTCTCGCCCACGCACCATGCATGGTAGGTCTTCTTCACTTTGTGTTCCTTGAAAAGGCGGGTGAAGGCTGCGGCACTTTTTGGATCGAGGGCAAACAAGACGAGGCCCGACGTATCCGCATCGATCCGGTGAACCGGAAACAGTCGCTGATTCAGCTGATCCTCGAGCAGCTCCTTCAGTCCTGGAGCATTTCCGCCGCGCGATTCGCGGTAGGTGGAGATTCCGTGGGGCTTATGAGCACAGAGGCAGAAGGAGTCGCGATGGATCACCTTGAACTTGAGTGGAGGTTTGGAGGAGCCCGTGTTCATTTCATCGCACTATACATGAAACGCGCCTTTCTGCTAAAAGAAGTCCATGCATTTGAGCGAAAAAGCAAAACGTCTGATTGATCTCGAAAACCGGTATGGTGGGAAGAACTACGCTCCGCTTGAAGTGGTCCTGACCAAAGGACAGGGGGCAAAGGTCTGGGATGTGGATGGCAAGGAGTACCTCGACTTTCTGTCCGCGTACAGTGCGGTCAATCAGGGACACGCGCACCCAAAGATCGTAGCGGCACTTACCGAGCAAGCCTCCCGACTTACGCTCACCTCGCGAGCCTTTTATAACGATCGTCTGGGAGAGTTTGAAAAGTGGCTCTGCGAGCTGTTGGGATTTGATCGCCTGATTCCCATGAACTCGGGCGCAGAGGCTGTCGAGACCGCAATGAAGCTGGCCCGTCGCTGGGGCTATGATGTGAAAAAGATTCCAGAGAATCAGGCCAAGATCATCGTGTGCGAGGGGAATTTTCACGGGCGCACCCTTGGAATCCTTTCTGCATCGACCGACCCGGCTTCCCGGGGCGG
>CANGWP010000064.1 GCA_947457605.1 Bdellovibrionales bacterium
AAGGATGAGATCAACAAAAGGATCCTGATCAAGTTCACGAAGAAAAGCGAACAGGTTCCTAGCAGCCTCTGCGGAATCGCCGGTATCAGACAAGGTCCGATGGGTGGAAAATCGTTTCAGTTCAAAAGAACCCGCCACGGGAGCATGGCTTAAGAAGCCGATTCGATCGCTTGGAGCGAATTCCCCGAGGATCTCTTTAAGATCAATATGGGTATCGATCGGTCCCGGGAGCAAAATGAGTGGTTTTCGGGGAGCATAGTGTTCATCAAGCATTCCGGGCGCTTCGGGTTTTGCTCCGGGAGTGATTCCCGTCCGGGTTGAGAAACCGATGCACGCTCTGATATCGGATGCGGATATTCCGCCTGGTCGAAGGAGAATGGCGCTCCCGTCTTCAATTTTCAGAATCGTGGACTCAACTCCGACCTGACAGGGGCCACCATCGACAATTCCGGCAATTTTTCCTTCCAGTTCGGATCGGACATGTGCTGCGGTGGTAGGAGAGATCCTTCCAAACCGATTGGCACTCGGAGCGGCGAGTGGAAAATCGAGGTGGTGGAGAACCGTCTGGAAAACCTGATGCACCGGCATTCGGATTGCAACCGTCGGGTGACCGCCACTCACAAGCTCCGGAATCGCGGGTCCCCGGGGGAGCACCAAGGTAAGGGGGCCAGGCCAGAATTTCTTGCAAAGTTTTTCGATGATTCCACGATCTTTTGAATCCGCAAGGGTGGAGTGCAAAATGCCATCCCGAACGAGTGAGGGAATGAGTCCGTCCCCGTCCGAGAGGTGGCGCAGGCCAATGTGAACGATCAGAGGATCGTAGTAAGGTCTGGTTTTTGCGGCAAAGATTTTCCGAACTGAATCCTCCTTCAGAGCATTTCCCGCAAGTCCATAGACGGTCTCGGTGGGGAGGGCGACCACTTCGAGCGAATCAAGGAGTGCGCACGCCCGCGCAATGGATCGTGGGGATGAATCCAGGAATTCAGTATTCAAGAAGGCCTTCTTCCGGGGATCAGTTCATCAAGAACCCGCTCCATCTTCATTCCGCGCGATCCCTTTACCAGGATTCTTGCACCGGGCTTGATCCGGGACCTCAAGGCAGAAGATAAATCCTCGATCCGGTCAAAGTGCGCAAAGTGCCGAAGAGCCGGGGCCTTTGCAGGATTTGTCTGCAACTCATGAAACAGGTTCTTCATGCGTGGGCCGAAAAGCCAGGCATGGGTGATTCCGAATTCGCGAATCGGTTGCAAGATCTCCCGGTGGAAACGCTCCTCTTCCTCCCCGAGTTCCAGCATGTCCCCCAGGACTGCGTGATACTGGGGTGCTCCCGTTTTTTCCCGAAGCAGTTTCAGGGCGGCGGAAAGGGAGGTCGGATTTGAATTGTAATGATCCCCGATCACCTCGCTATTCCCGGGGATGGAATAAATTTCTGTCCGGCCGTAGGCGGTTTTGAAGGTGGAGATTCCGGCTAAAATCTCGGCATCCTGAAGCCCGAAGAATCGACTTACCACGATGGAGGCAAGGAGATTGTGAGCGTGATGTTCTCCGGGGAGTGGACAAGGAAATGTGGAAACCTTGGGAGCCGAGCGGAGATTCAGCGTGTTCGTAGTGTTGTCATATCGGCCCGTGTTTTCGGCAAGGTCGGACTCGTTCATGGAATACGTCGGATGAGGAATTCTTCCGAGTTCGGTACGGTGGGCATCATGCCATGATTTCACAAATGGATCTGAAAGATTGATCGCGAGTGGAATGGAGCGGGTAAGTCCGTAATCAAAAGCCCGGAGTTCCTCTCGGGCTGCGATCTCGACGGTCTTCAGCTGATGAAGGTGTTCAGGCCCTGTTCTGGTCAGGATCAGGTGGGTCGGTTCCACGAGTTCCAGATGCTGGTCCATGGCACCAATTTCATCGATGCCGATCTCGATGATTCCGATTTCGTGTTTTTCCTTGAGTTGGAGCAGAGTCAGCGGGATGCCGAGAAAACCATTCTGGCTGCCCTCCGTTTTCAAAATCGAGGCGTATCGGCCGTGAAGAATACTGGAAATGAGCTCTTTCGTTGTGGTTTTACCCACTGCGCCCACCACTCCGATCAAAGGAATTGAGAATTGTTTCCGGTAAGCATGGGCCAGCTTCCGGATTGCCTGCAAGGTGTTCTGAACATGAAAGAATTCCCCCGCGGGGTTTTCTCCGCTGCGCTCGCTCAGGATCGCGGCTGCGCCCGCCTTGATGGCCTGAGGGATGAAGTCATGGCCATCAAAGGAGTCGCCCTTGATGGCTACGAAAAGATCCCCTGGCCTTATGGCCCTCGAATCGGTCTTAATGGCATTGATGGCAAGATCTTTTCCTTGTAGGGGCAGGCTCAGGATTGAGGCAATGCGATGGGTGGTCCAGTTCCATTTCATGGGACGATCATAGCCTAGAACGGGGAAAAACAAAAACCTCCCGAGCCAGAGGCTACAGGAGGTTTTTGTGATTTTTTGGAACCTGATTACTTGGACTCGAGTTCTTCGTCGATCACTTCAGAGAACTGTTCGATCGGGAGGGCTCCCGCCATCAGTTGTCCATTGATGAAGAAGGTCGGAGTAGAGCGAACGCCGAGTTTTTCGCCGTAGGCCAGATCGCTCTTGACTGCATCTGCGAACTTCTTGCTTTCGAAGCATTCTTTGAATTTCTTTTCGTCCGCGCCAGCAGCTTTTGCGTGCTTTGCGAGGCTCTCAGAATCGAGATTGCTCTGATTTGCGAAAACAATATCGTGAAATTTCCAGAACTTCTCCTTGGACTGCTCATTGACACAGAGAGCGGCCTCGGAAGCCGGTCCTGCATCCTGATGCATGGGCAGTGGGAAGTTCTTGAAGACGATCCGGACTTTGTTTCCGTACTTCTTTTTGATGTCGCCCACGATTTTCGCACCCTTGCTGCAGAAAGGGCACTGGAAATCGGAGAATTCATAGATCGTTACTTTTGCGTTCTCGTTTCCTGTGGAAGGAGAGTTTCCAGCTTCGATCTTGATGTTTGACTTCGGCTTTTGGAAGTAAACTTCCACCGGAGTTCCTTTGGTGAGCTTGGCAACCGCACCCTGGATCATTTCTTCGCGCTTTTGCTCTTTCATGTAGGAGTAAATGCGTTCTTTGACTTGATCGTTGATGTTGCTCTCAGGGATGTTCTTTTCCTTCACGAATTTTTTGTAATCCGAGTCTGAAATCTTGATTTCGCCCTTGAGGATCTTCTTCGTGATGTATTCTTCTGCAGTCGCAAGGCCTTCTTTTTTCGCCTCAGCTCCGAGTACGCGATCGCTCACCATCTTGTTGAGAAGGCCGATCTTGAGGTCGTATTCCTGCTTTTTGATTTGCATCATCTCTACTTGAGCTTCTGCAATGAGCTGTTCTTCAGAAATTTCTTCGCCATTGATCTTTGCAACGACGCCTGCTTTCGGGGCGTCTTTGAAAACCATGTTGATCTTTGCTTTTGCGTTTTCCGTGCAGGCAACCATGACGGCGGCCGTCAGGATTGCAGCACCGAGTACGCCCAGTGTACGTTTTTTATTCATTTTGCTAGGTCCTTTCGTAGCGTTATACGAAGAGGCTAGCTCAATTAGAAAGTTTGCACAAGGTCGTGAATTCGAAGAAGCCCGAGTGCAATGCCCGAGGAATTCACTACGGGTAGAACACTTATCTGACTCTCTCGCTCCTCCATTAGTCGAAGGGCATCGAAGGCAAGGCTTCGCTCCTCTACGGTAATCGGGCTTCGAGTCATGATTTCGGATGCCTTCATCTGGAAGAATTTCTCTTTCATGCGGAGGGCTCGCCGCAAGTCGCCATCCGTGATGATGCCAAGGAGGGCGTTGTTCTCCTGAACCAATACCGCACCAAGTTTTCGCTCTGTCGATAAAGCCAGAATCTCATCGACATTCGCATTCGGCCCAACGCTTGGTGCTTTTGGGATCGGGTGCATCAGATCTCGAACTGCAAGTTGAAGTCGGCGACCCAATGAGCCGCCCGGATGGTTTTTTGCAAAGTCCTCGGCCGTGAAGCCTCGCGCTTGCATCAGGGAAATGGCAAGCGCATCCCCGATGGCAAGGGTGAGGGTGGTGCTGGAGGTCGGGGCAAGATTGTGGGCGCAGGCCTCTTCCTTTACAGAGCAGTCGATCACGAGTTTCGCACCTTCCGCCAGTTTTGAGGTGCGGTTTCCGGTAAGTGCGATCACTGGGACCGCCCGCTTTTCAAAATAGGGAAGAAGTTCGACGATCTCCGATGTGTTTCCGGTATAACTGATTGCAATTGCCAAATCCTGAGGGCCGATCACGCCGAGATCTCCGTGAAGAGCTTCGGTCGGGTGAACGTAAACCGCCGGTGTGCCGGTGCTGGAAAGAGTGGCCGCGATCTTGGCCGCGATCTTGCCTGATTTGCCAAGACCAATAACCAGGACTTTTCCGTTTTTTCGGAAGCATTCGAGGAGCAGATGCAGGCAGGACTCGACTCGCTGTTTTTGTTCGGGGTTTGATTCAAATCTTTCAAGAGCCTGGGTGATGGCCTCGGATTCAATGTGGAGGACCCGGCAAAATTCTTTGAAGCTCATGGCGGTATGCTACACTAAAGCCCATGAAACTTGCCCTGAAAATTTTATTCCTGGGACTTTGTTTTCCTGCCTGCATGTCGGCATATTTAAAGTCGGTGGGCGGGGATGGAGAGCAGGTGTTTTCAAAAGTGTATGTGGGGGATTTTGGTTTGGCGTGGGAGTCTGCGGTGGAAGCCCTGAAAACCTCTCCCATGGACGTGGTGAATCGCGAGAACGGATCCCTTCAAACGAAATGGATTGACAATACGGCAGAGCGGAATCTCATCGATTCCGCGGGTTCTGTGAACCTTTATCTCAAAGCCCAATATCGGTTCCGAATCGTGCTTGCGAAGGGAATCTTTGAGGGCAGGCCCTCGGTCCGGGTGAGTATCCAGAAGGAACAACAAATCCAGAGAGATGTGCTTGAGGGATGGGTGCACCAGGCAACGGATGGAATTCAGGAAAATTCTCTTCTGTATCGGATTGGAAAAGTCATGGAGTTCAAATCAAAACTTCAGGAAATCGAAGCCAAAAAGCTAAAGCGTCAAATGGAAGAAGCCAAAGGGACGGACTGATTTCGATCAGGAATTCAGCAAATTCTCGAATTCTTTCAATAGGTCTTCATCGGATTTCGCAACTTGGATCTCGGCGGGAGCCGCTGGCTGGCCGGACGCGGCTGCAGGACCGGGAACAGGTGCGGGCTCGACGGGCTTCGAGTCAAGACTGGTTTCGACCGAGGAAACCAGTTTTTCAAAATCATCTTTGGGAGCATTCGCGGCGGATTCGTCAACAGGTGCAGGAGCTACTGCTGGAGCAGCGGTGGGCTCTGGAGGAGTGGCCGGTTTTCCCTCCAGGAGTGCATCAATCGCGATTTGATCCAGACCCTTGGCTGCGGGCTTTGCTGAGATTGTTGGTGGCGCAGCTTCATTCACGGACTCTGAAGGAGGAGGTGTGACGGCTTCTGGTTCGGGAGCCGCACTCAAGCTTGGGGCAGCTGCCGGAGCGGGCGAGGATGCCTGAGGAGGAAGGCCTGTGCCGAGGTCCTCGAGTTTTTTCTTCAGCTGCAGGTTCTCCTGCTGAAGGCGTTTCAAATTCGCAAGGTCATCTTCAAAAAGGGAGTACTCTTCGAGTCTTGCTTCCAGTTCCTTGATTTTGCGAAGAAGCTCATCAGAGTTTCCACCTCCTGAGCCAACAGATTGCATCGCCTTTTGGTTTTGGCGGAGATTTTCGATCTCCTCGAGAAGCTTCGTCTTTTCAATGTTGATGTTCACGACGATGCTTTCTTTTTCCGTGAGCTGGGTCTGAAGCGCTTTCAGGCGCTCACCCAAATCGCCGCCCAAGGATGCGGTGGCCGCTTGCATGAGTTGCACTGCAGGTGATTCATTTGATTCGGCTGCTGCAGGATGAGCGGAGATCGATCCTGGCAAAGTGATTCCTTCGGGCGGTACACCATTCACCAGTCCGAAGAGTTGGGTGCGAACAAACTGGGCTTCGTTGATCAGTTGATTCAGATAGACCTTGACCATCGCGGCTGGAATCTGATTTCGGGCTGCTCCAAGTCTGCGCTTTTTGATAACCCATTCGTAACAATAAATGGCCATCAGGGTGAAGATTGCCGCGGCTCCGAGAAGCAGCAATTCTTCAGTGAACTTGGAATAGAGATAAATGAATGAATTCATAAATTTGTGTCCCTCCTGGACCCTGAAAACCCGATACCATTAGTATAAGGTCGGAAATACGGAAGGTCAAACCAGCTCCACTTGGCCTTGTTTGGTGGGGGTGGAAAATCTATGACGATAAATGCCCATAAGAAACAAGGTCTTATGATTGCTTGCTTGGAGAGGCCGGTGATTTCGTTTTGGGACAGCTGATTGCTGAGAATCCCGTGGAGCAGTTCACTGCGCATCTGCTAGGGTCGAGTCATCATGAAACATCCTGAGTTCTGGCTTGCGGGGGCGGTGGAGTCGGCGCTTCAAGCAGGAAAAGTCATTCGCAAACACTATTTGAAACCGCTGAGGGTCCGCGAGAAGGGACGCTTGGGGCTTGTGACCAATGCTGACGTGGAAGCGGAGGAGCGCGCTCTTCGGGTCTTGAGGAAATGTGAGCCTGGATTTGCTTTTTTGTCGGAGGAAACTCACGCGCACGGAGAAAAAGGGGAAGGGCAAGAGGGTCTTTGGATTGTGGATCCGCTCGATGGGACCACCAATTTCGTGCACGGATTCCCGATGTTCTGCGTGAATATTGCGCTTCAGCTGGGCGAGCGAATCGAGGTGGCGGTGACCTATCATCCGATTCTGGATGAGCTTTATACCGCGATTCGCGGCAAAGGCTCGTATGTGAACGGAAAGCGGATGCTGGTTTCGAAAACCCGGAAAATGAAGGATGCGCTGTTGTCGACCGGGTTTGCCTATTCTGCAAGAGACACGCTTTCGACCGAAATGAGTTCTTTTGAACGGTTAAGCCGTGCATCGCGCGCGGTTCGAAGACCCGGGTCGGCAGCACTCGATCTGGCCTACACTGCGCGAGGAGTTTTTGATGGATTCTGGGAGCGAAATCTTGCCCCATGGGATGTGGCTGCTGGATCTTTGCTTGTGTCAGAAGCTGGCGGAAAAGTGACCAATTTTACCAACGGCAAGTTCGAAATCCGGGGCGCCGAAATTCTCGCCACCAACAAAATCCTTCATCCATCGATCTTGAAATCCATCTAGCCTAGCTCAAGCTCTCGCTTCACGAGTTCGCGAAACGATTCCGCAAGGCGGGCCGCGATGGGCCCTGGTTTTCCTTTGTTGATTTTCTTTCCATCAATGTCGAGGACGGGGAGTACTTCCTTCAGTGAGCTTGTGACGAAAACCTCATCCGCTTCATACAAATACTCTTTCGGAAAGCGGACTTCACGGACGGGGATTCCCTGTTCCACGCAAAGATCGATCACTGCGCGACGGGTGACGCCATCCAGGATTCCCACATCCAGCGGTGCGGTCGCCACAATTCCCCGATTTGCATAGAAGAGGTTGTAGGTGGTTCCTTCAGTGAGAAAGCCTTGATGATCCACCATGAGCGCGTCATCGAAGCCGGCATCGGACGCGCCGAGATAGGCAAGAAGGCTGTTCAAGTAGTTTCCGGATTTCATCGCGGGATCCAGTGCTTTTGGAGAGTTCCGAATCCGGCTTGAAATCTGAAGTTTTGTGCCTTGGGAAAATGGCTTATTTGGAAACATGGAAATGGGCTCCACGATAATCACGTAGAGGGTGGGGGTCTCAAGGTTTCCCAGACCAAATCCGATCTTTCCGCTCCCTCTTGAGACCACAATCCGGACGTAGACGTCTTCGGATGCGCGCCCGGGCTGGGTCCGATAGGCATCGATACTCCTAAGGATTTCGCGGTGATACTCGTCAGTGCTTTGGGAGAACTTCATGGCGCAGAGAATCGCGGATTTCTCCATTCGCTCGAGGTGTTCCTTTAAGCGAAAGGGCTTTCCATCATAGGTCCGGACGACCTCGTAGAGGCTGTCTCCATACAGAAAACTTCGATCAAAAACCGAGACATTTGCCTGCGCGAGGGGTATGATCCGACCATTCAAATTGATGAGGGTTCCACGTGAATTCATGGCCCCATCCTAACAGGTCCGGACGAGGTTTTTGAATAGATTATGATCGAAAATTCGGAGTCACTTCTGCCCAAGGGCAATCTCGTCGCCCTCACCCTCGGGGTGGAGGAGGAATCCCTTTCAGAGCTCGATCGTCTCCTGGATACGCTCGAAGTAAAGACTGGAATCCGGGTGAATGCGCCCGTGCGAAGAGTGGTGGCAGGGACCTATTTTGGAACTGGCAAGCTCGATGAAGTGAAGCTCATGGCCGAGGCCCACGCTGACCCCATCGACCTGTTTGTACTGGATGTGGATCTGACTCCGCGGCAATTGCAAAACATTGAAAAAATTCTGGGTAAGCCCGTGCTCGATCGGACCGGGATCATCCTTGAGATTTTTTCCCGCCATGCCAGAACCCGGGAATCCAAGACCCAGGTCGAGCTAGCGAAACTTCAATACGTGCTCCCAAGGCTTGCGCACCTTTGGAACCACTTTGAGCGTCAACGAGGCGGAGGAGTGGGAAACAAGGGGATGGGGGAAAAGCAAATCGAGGTCGATCGCCGATTGGTGAAGCGAAGGATTCAGATCCTTCGCGGGAGACTCGAGGAAATTGAAAAAGAGCGGGTCGTGCAGCGGACTTCGCGCGAGAATCTTTTGAAGGTGGCACTGGTCGGATACACAAACGCGGGCAAATCAACACTCTTGAATGCGCTCACGGAGAGCTCGGTGCTTGCAGAAGACAAGCTTTTTGCCACACTCGATGCCACGGTTCGAGCCTTGAATCCCGACAGTCACCCTCCGATCGTTGCGATCGACACGGTGGGGTTCATCAGCCGGATTCCAACCAACCTCATCGCATCCTTTCGTTCGACTCTCGAAGAAATCCAGGAAGCCGACCTCATTGTTCATGTGGTTGATGCTTCCTCCACCCAGGCACGCGAGCAGTACGAGACGACATGCTCGGTGCTCAAGGACCTTGGATGCGAGGAAAAAGAAAAGATCGTTGTCCTGAACAAGATTGATCTGATCGACGGTGCAGCGCGATTGAATCAGGCGAAGATCGCCGTTCCGGGTGCGACACGGATTTCATCGCTCGATCCGGAAGCCGTGAAAAAATTCCGCGAAAAAATCCTCGATCATTTCAAGGGCAAAATGGAAACCTGGGATTTGCTCATTCCGTATCATGAGGGGAAGCTTCAGGCGAAGGTGCAGGAGTATGGGGCCATCAAGCAGACTCGCTATCTTGAAAAAGGTGTGTTTCTGCAGGTGATGCTGGATTCCACGATCGCGCGCAAGCTTGATGTCAAACGATATACCACCGCCAAACGGGAGGAAAAATGACATCTTTTTTTCAAAGGGTGCAAGGCGGGTTTCGGGCTGTTTTTATCGGTCTTTTTTTCGCCCTCTTCCTTTCTTTTGAGGCCTCGGCGGTGGAAAGCTTTCGAACGCCCGCCAAGCGTTATGGTTCAGCCTACAGCATCAAGGTTTCACTCTATCGGAACGGGGTTGAGTTTGTGGCTCCCATGTGGGTAAAGCCCGATCAAAAGGAAAGCTCCATCGACCCCCGCCAAATGGTCTTCATGGGGTGGAACTACAAGGACCCCTTTGCCGAGGATGTCGTGATTTCGGGCCAGCATTTCGGCAAAAAACAATTCAAGTCTGCACGCTCGGATTGGGCGGTGAAGCCCGAGTATCCAAAGAATTGCTGCATGGGAGTCATCGGGCAGGACATTTTGAAAAAGTATCGCCTTCGATTTGACCCGTCGATTCCCGTCCACATCGAGTGGACGGATGGGGTTGTTTCGGCTGCAGATGATTCCAAGGCGGAGCGGGAGTTTGACTCGAACCTTCACCCGCTTTTCTCAGTCCGATCCGAGGTGATCAAGGTCGGGTCCAAGCAGTATGATCTTGGTTCTACGCCCTTTGTTCTTGATTTCCGATTGCGTACCCTGTCCTTTGAAAAGGGACCGATGGCACTCAGGTCCGGGCGTGCACAGCCGCTTTTTCGGTTTGATATGTCAGGAAGGGAGCGGGATCTCAGTGTGATCGAAGTGCGCTCCCATGATTTGAAGATTGCACAAGAACTCGGGTTGACAGAAGGCGCGAGGATCACGGATTTGAATGGCGTGCCCGTATCGGCAATGAGTTATTATGAAATCGAATCCCTACTCAAGGGCAGAAAAGGAAAGGCGCTTGAGATTGGGTTTCTGAAGGATTCGAAAAAAACGGAGAAAGCGAAGATCATCTTCGACTTTGAGAAAAATGAGTTCACTGAGCCTAGGCCGATTCAAAGTCCTGCTCGTCGGAACTAAGATTCCCGAGAACATAGGCGCCACCGCCCGACTGCTCGAAAATTATGCGGTCGGAGAGGCCGGTCTTGTAGATCCGCAGTGCGAGTGGAAATCCGGTGTCGCCCAGTGGATGGCAACAGGGCCATCCCGCGAGAGGCTGAATTCGATTCCCGTTTATTCCTCACTCAAGGACGCGGTTTCGGATTGCAATGCTGTGGTGGGGTTCACGGCGCGTGCCGGAAAGACCCGTAAATTGAGTTTGAAGCTCGAGTCCCTGTCTGCCTCGCTTCCGGGCAAGGTGGCTCTTGTGTTCGGTCGTGAGGACTTCTGTCTTCTGAAAGAGGAGATCGAGATCTGCACTCATCTTTGCGCACTGGATACGGGGCCGATTTTCCCGGCGCTGAATTTGAGCCATTCGGTCGCAGTCGTCCTTTCGAGGATTTTCAACGAGGAGAACTCCTCGAGGCGCGGGCATCATGAAATTGCAACGAGTGCGGATCTTGAACCCCTATTCGATCACCTGGGCGAGAGTCTTCGGGCGCTCGGATTCTTGGGAGAGGGCAACCCCGAGCGAGTCCTTCTGAAATTGAAAAAGATCTATCAGCGAGCCGGCCTGAGTCGTTCGGAAATCGATCTGCTTCGGGGAATTTGTACCAGGATCATTTCACAACAGAGTCGCAACTCAAGGGTTGCTCCTGACTCAGATCCATCTCAGGAATACGGCTGAGGAGTGAGGCTGGAAGTTTATTTCCGGTTTGGAAGAGAAGTGCGGTCTCGATTTTGAATGTCATCTGTACCGCAGCATTTTGAATCTCAAAAGCGGCTGTTCCCGGTTCCGGGTCCTGAGTCCGTTTCAACTTCAGAGCCTCGGTTGAGCCGGTTCCTGCAGGGTCGGCAGTTTCATAAAGAAAACTTCCATTTTGGGAATCCAGAAGCGTTACCCGAATCCTGTCCGCGGAAAGCCCGTCCGGAAACCTGCAACTCAGAATTTGAGAGGCATGGGCGAAAAAAGGAAATAGTAAAGTAAGCGAGGAGAGAAGGTTCGTGCGAATCATGGGACTATGCTATTTGGAGCGGAGCGCAAGTTCAACCGCCTTTTTTGCAAGGTCAAACTCAAATCCGCTGGAGACCAGTTTTTGAAGAACCTTGGTTCGGATCTGATAGGGATCCGTGAGCTTTTTGATCGAAGAACGGGTAAGGGTCTTTACGGCAAGAGCGTGGGCCCTGGCGAGCTCCTCTTCGGAATTGAATTCGATGCCCGAAATCTCCTCGCTCAGGCCCCGCTCCTTGAGCTTTTGTTCGATGTACCGTTTTCCTTTTCCCCGACGTTCGTAATCCCGATGAAGAATCCCCGCGAATCGTTCAT
>CANGWP010000065.1 GCA_947457605.1 Bdellovibrionales bacterium
AAGTAACCTCTCGCACCTGGCTGACTGTTCCCGGGGCGGACTCCACAAAGCCAGTGGAAAAGGTCTGGAGGGAATCCATGATGAGAAGCTCGGGCTTGAGTTCTTTTACCATGAGCAGAGCCTTCTCAAACTGCGTCTCAGCCGCGAGATAAATCTTATCCTCATTTTTGATCTTGAGCCGGCGAGCCCGGGTTTGGATTTGCTCAATGGATTCCTCGCCAGAAACGTAAAGCACTCTCTGAAGTCCTGCGTGTTCGGTGAGCCCCTGCGCAACCTGAAGAAGAAGAGTGCTTTTTCCAATCCCCGGATCACCCCCGATCAATACGAAACCATCTCGCACCATTCCGCCTCCCAGAACACGATCGAGTTCCGGGGAGCCTGTGGAATGACGATTTCGGATCCGTGAGCCATCTGCACCAAGATTGTCTCCGAGTTTTACGAAGGAACCCGGAGAGGCGGGGCCCGAAAAGGTCTCACGCACTGCAGAGATTGAAGAATCTTTTGATACGGTGGTGGTTTCTTCAACGAAGGAGTTCCAGGAGTCGCATTCGGGGCATTTTCCAAGCCATTTTGGGTTCGTGTGGCCGCAACTCTGACAAGTGTACCGTGTTTTGGTTTTCATGCTAAACTCGAAGGTATGCCAAAGGACGACGAAAGACGCAAAAGCTTTTGGGATGACAAAGAAGTAACCGACACGGGGATTCTTCGTCGTCCCACGAAGGGGCAGCCTGAGAGGCCGGGGGGGCAGTCATCATTCCCTGCGGCTGATTCCGCGGAAATTGACAAAAAGATCCACGAAGCCCGTGTTTTGATGGAACAAACGCATCAGCTCTATCAACTCTATTTTAATGGGGTCGAGCGGAGAACGCCCCTTGAAAAGGTCAAGATTCTCGAAGGAAAAATTCAGGATTTGCAAAAAATTTCAGTGAATCTTACGGCCGCGCGCTTCAAGATTTCCCAGTTTCTTACTCAATACACCCAGATGAAAGAGCTCTGGGAGCGAAAGCTACGAGAGCGGGAGCGAAAGTAATCGAGTTCTGTCAGTGGCCGCGAAGCAGCTCTTGAAAGCCTGCTTCATCAATGATGGGAACTCCCAGACTTCTGGCTTTCTCGAGCTTGCTCCCAGCCTCTGCGCCTGCCAGGACAAAACTTGTCTTTTTTGAAACAGAGCCCGAAACTTTCCCGCCGTGGTCCTCGATGATTTTTTCAGCATCGGATCTTCCCAGGTTGGGAAGAGTGCCGGTCAGGACAAAAATCTTTCCCTCAAAAATTTGAGCCTTGCCTGAAGCCTTGGGCTCGATAGGTTGGATTTTGGACAGAAGAGTCTCGAGTTCATCCAGATGCTCATGGTTCGAGAAAAAGGAGAGAATCGAAGTCGCCATTTCATCCCCGATGCCATCCACCTCGAGGAGGTCTTCCCGGGTGGCCTGGCTCAGATTGAGAATGGACTTGAATCGAATGGCGAGGAGTTTGGCAGTGGCTTCGCCGACATGCCGGACGCCAAGCCCGAAAATCAGTCGATAGAGTTCAGGAGAGCGGGCGGCGTCAATCGCATTCAGGATTTTTCGCACAGATTTGTCGGCAAAGCCCTCGAGTGAAATCAAATCGTCATAATGGAGATCAAAAAGGTCATGGAGACGCTTTACAAGACCCTCATCCACCCATTGATCCACAATTTTATCGCCAAGGCCTTCGATGTTGAGGGCGTCTTTTTGGACAAAATGTTTGATCCGCTCCTTTAGCTTTGCGATGCAGTTACGGCCGGAACATCGGGAAACCGCTTCGCCCTCTCCTCGGACCACTGTGGCTCCGCATACCGGGCAAAGATCCGGAATCCGGAAGCGGCGCTCGTCGCCGCGGCGCTTTTCCTTCAGGACTTCAACCACCTCGGGGATCACGTCCCCAGCCCTTTGAATCACGACATGATCGCCAATTCGAATGTCCTTCCGGTCGATTTCATCCTGATTGTGAAGTGTGGCCCGCTTCACCATCACTCCGGATACATTGACGGGACTTACGATTGCGACCGGTGTAAGGGCCCCCGTTCTGCCTACTTGAACCTGGATGTCCTCGATCAAGGTAATGGATTTTTTTGGAGGGAATTTGAATGCGATCATTCCCCGGGGAGACCTGGCGATGAAGCCGGCCGTTTGCTGTTCGGAGAAGGAGTTCAACTTCACTACTACGCCATCAATTTCATAGGGAAGGGAATCCCGAATGCCTTCGATTTCCCGATAGAATTCAAGCATCGACTTTGCACCCTTGCAGATTCGCTTCTGGGTGCCGACGGGGAAGCCCCATTCGGAAAGGAGCTCTTCGTACTGGGAAATGGTCTTCGGCAAGGTGAACCCGATGACTTCTCCAACCCCGTAGAAAAATCCGGTCAGAGGGCGGGAAGCCGTGATTTTTGAATCGAGTTGGCGCAGACTTCCGGCGGCCGCATTTCTCGGGTTTGCAAAAGTTTTTTCGCCTCGATCAGACTGGTCGCGATTGAGGTCGAGAAAGGCTTTGACTGGCAAAACGATTTCGCCTCGAATCTCGATTTTTTCGGGAGGAGTTTCGGTTTTGAGCTTCAAGGGAATGGAGCGGATCGTTTTGATGTTATCGGTAACGTCTTCGCCCGTTTCACCGTCTCCCCGGGTTGCGGCCCGGGCAAGCAAACCGTTTTCGTAGGTCAGGTTGATGGAAAGCCCGTCGAATTTCAGTTCAGCGAAATATTCGAACTCCTTTTCGGCTGGAGCCTCAAGAAATCGGTGCAGGCGTTCATCAAAGGCAAACCATTCTTCTTCATTCAGGGCATTCGCCAGGGAAAGCATGGGGACGCCGTGCTTGGATTTTTGGAATTGTTCAAGCGCTTTGCCTCCGACTCGTTTTGTCGGAGAGTGCAGTGAAGCAAGGTCGGGGTATTCTTCCTCGAGCTTTTGAAGCTTTCGAAAAAGAGCATCGTATTCCGCATCCGTAATGACGGGTTGATCGAGCTCATAGTAGGCGCGATCGTGCTTTTCGATCTCAAGCGCAAGGCGCTTCATTTCTTCCTGAATGGATTTTGAACTGCCTGACATGGTCAGAAGTAATACATGATTGAGGGAGAGACGGAAAACAGTTTTTGTGTGATGGACTCCCCGTTCGGGAAGGCTAGATTCTCGGAATGTAGCATGATCTGGGTGCGAAGGGTGAGCCGATCGCTCCAACGATAAAGAATGCTTCCTCGAAGAGTCAGATCCGAAGTCGGACTTGCGTCTCCAAATCCGAGATCCACCGCAGTTCCGCTTCTCACTACGCCCAAGTCCATCCCGAGTTGGGCCGACCAATTTCTAAGGACCGGAAACTCACCACCAACCCCAAGGATCACGCTTCCAAGACTCGTGTTTGACACAAAATCGCTAAGATTCGTTGCAAAGGAAGTCTGGTTGTATCGATAGCCAAGATGAATCCATGCGATGGGATCAAATACAGACTTCATCGGCACAAGCGAATATCCGACGGCAAGGCGGAAATGGGTTTCTGTTCCGTTGTAGCTGTTGGACTGGGCAACGCCCGTGCTCAGGTTGGTCGGAGTGTAATTGAATATTGCTCCACCCAGAGTGGCCTGCGTCAGGTACCGTGAGTTAAGCCAGATCTGGGAGTCGAGTTCGAAATTGCCAAGCAATCCGCTCCCTCCGCGCCCGGCTGTCGTGGTGGAGGAGGTCCCGACTTCGCGCGAATAAGTACCGGCCCCAAGATTTCCTGCGATCCAACCCGATTTTGGAAGTTCCGGGCCTGAGGATTGTGTGCGTTCCTTTTTCTCAACAGGGGCTGCGAGGATCTCGCGGATCTTTTGGTCCCGAACGACATTCATGTTCGGTTCGGTTTCAATCACCTTTGCGAAACTCAAGGTGGGTTCCACTTGTTCCACCTGTGCGCGTCCCACGGGCTGCCAGCGCCATTCTTCAACGGTGTGAAGAAGAGGATGCCGCTTGACGCTTTGAAGGGTGTAGATGGTGACCAGTTGTCCCGGTTTGATCCCGACATTGTTTCCGAGGCTGATCGTGATGGAGCGGTCTTCCACTCCCGTAACAGATCCAAGGAAGGGAAGTTTTGATACCAGTTCTTCCAATCCCTTGGAGATCGCCAAAGAGAGTCCCTCGCCTCGAACCCCTGATTCCCTTCCTTCGTCGAGATAGCGGAAATCCACTCGCGCGACCACGTCCCCCTTCGGCGCATAAACCCACTCGATTTCAAAATGATAGGAATCGCCCTCTTTCGTCACGCGACTTCGAAGAAGGTCCTCTACCTGGTATTTTCGGGAAATTTTTTTCAGAATCTCGGTTTGTTGAACAAGTTCGGGGTATTTCGCCGTGGACTTGCCGAGAATTTCGCTGAGACCTTTGAGGGGCTTTACCAAAAAACGCCCCTGGGAGCTGAAGTAGCGTCCGAATTGTTCCTCGAGATAGTCCGAGAAAACTCCATCCATGTTGTCGGAGGGCTTGAGCCAGGCAAGAGAGTCGAGTTGATAAATGCGGTCATTCTCGGGACTCGCGATTGCGGAGGGAGAAATGCTTGCAAACAGAAAAGAGAGAAATGCGAAATTTATTTTTTGGAAAGTTGAGCCCATTTTTCCTCGTAAAAGGCGACCAGAGTCTTCAGTTCTGCAATTTCTTCGTTCGCCGCGTTCAGGGCTTGCTCAATATTCTTTACCCGCGCGTCCATGTCTTCCGAGGAGTTCGGCAAATTCAAGCGGGGATCATGATTGCGAGGTGCGGTGAATGTACCGTCGTCCAGCACAAGGTAGCGACCTTCCAGCAATTTCCAGGGAATCTTGTTGGACTTGATGTACCGTCGCAAGGTGGAAAGGCTGATTCCCTTTTTGACTGAAAACTCCACCAGTGGAATCCAATTTTCGCCGTCCATATCGCCTGCCATCCCATCATTCTATTTCCCTAAGCGGAAAATTCAAGTACTCTTAGGCCGGAGGGTGACAATTTCATGGTGACCACGCCAAAAATCAGGATAAACCGGAAGAAAAAGGTAGCATTTGTTCTATCTGGGGGTGGTACCAAGGCTGCGGCATTTCATATCGGGGTGGCCTACGCGCTTCGGGAGCATGGTTTTGAGTTCTATCAGGGGCTTAAAACCGATCAGAACCGGATCGAGCCTCACTCCAAAATGGTGCAAACCTACGTGGGCTCAAGCGGCGGGTCCTTTATTGCCACTGTTCTTGCTGCCGGATACAGCCTCGAAAACATTTCAGCCTCTTTTTTGAATCAGATTCCAACTGAAAACTCCCAGTTTTTTCCGCGAGCTCTCCCTCGCTTGCAATATTCCAAGATGTTTAAATTGCGTGCCGAAATCGCAAAAGAACAGGTGAATCAATTCCAGACCGTGAAAAATATCGCAAGCTCACTCATCGACGGGAATTTCCCCAGTCTTTTGCAGTTGAAGTGGTTGAAAATGAGCGGCCTTTTTTCGACCGCGGGACTTGAGCAGTTCATGCGCGAGGAGGTGCTGCCGTCGAATCGTTTCGAAGACTATCGCCCGGAGCTTTTTATCGTCAGCACAAAACTCAACGATTCCCAAAAAGTGGTTTTTGGAAAAAGCGCTTATTCGCCGCCGCCCCATGACCCCCGTTGCGAGTATCAGACCCACGTCAGGATCTCGGATTCCATTGCAGCAAGCGCCAGTCTCCCGGTGATCTTTGCTCCCTACCAGATTCCGGATCATTCAGGCCGGACTCATTATTATATCGACGGTGAAATCCGCGAGACCTTGTCCACCCATGTGGCGGTCGATTCGGGTGCCGATCTGGTATTTACGAGTTACACCCATCAGCCCTACCGATTTGTAAAAGAGGTGGGCTCGCTTACGGCGCTTGGTTTGCCGGCGATCGTGGTGCAATCGATCTACATTCTGATCGAACAAAAGATCAACTCAACCTACGAGTCCTACCGCTCCAAAAAGGCCGCGATGAACGAGGTGTATCGTTATTGCAAGGATTCAGGCTCAGGCCTTACCCGCGAACAGGCTGACCGGATCATGGAAATCCTCGAGAAGGAACTGCACCAGGATCGCGATCTTGATATCATTCCGATCCATCCTAATTCCTCGGATACGCGCACGTTTCTGGGAGAGCATTTTTCGCTCAATCCCCGAAGGCTCACGGAGATTGTAAAGGCGGGATACAAGGCAGGAATGAGTGCGCTTTCCAAATATGAATTTGAAGAGTGAGGAAACCTGAATGAATCCAGCACAAGATTCGCCCTTTCTGTTCGGACTCATTTCATCGTTTGCGATCGCCATCCGCTACTTTCTGGTTGCGGGCGCCGCCTATTTTGTTTTCTGGATTCAAGGAAATTCGAAGTTTGGTGAGCGAAAGATCCAGCCTGGAAAAATGCCCCGAAAAGGGGTGATGAAGCGTGAAATCCTTTGGAGTGTGGGTTCGTCATTTGTATTCGGATTTTCAGGGATCTGGGCGTTCAAAAACTGGTTTGCGCTTGCGCCGGGGTGGAGTCTTGAGTTCTCGGTTTCAGGCTTTTTTCGAGGGGTTCTCACCTTCGGAGTCCTCGCTTTTTTGCACGACACCTACTTTTATTGGATGCACAGGATGGTTCATCATCCGAAGCTATTTCGGATGATTCATCGGGTTCATCATGAGTCCGTCACGCCAAGTCCCTGGGCTGCATTTTCCTTTCATCCGCTAGAGGCGATCCTTGAGGCCCTGATCCTGCCGGTTTTGTTGCTGTTTGTTCCGGTCACTCCTGTGGTTTTGATTTGTTTCCTGGTTTGGATGACCATTCTTGGAGTGATCAATCATCTCGGATACGATCCGTATTTTAGGGGATTTGATCAACATCCGGTATTCAAGTGGATGATCTCCGCCCGAAATCACGATTATCACCACACCCATCCGGACGTGAATTTCGGACTGTATTTCACCTGCTGGGATCGCTGGATGGGAACCCAGTGGAAAAAATCTTTGGCAGTTCGCGCCGATTCCAAATCTAGCGTTTCAGATGAGTCCGCAGAAATCCTAGAGTTTCCTTTGCCGCATTAGAGAGAGTTTTGTCCTCGAGTTGCGCAATCGAAATCACATTGATCAGACTTTTGCCAGAACCTTTCATGATTTGAAGATCCTCGCCCTGATCGATCAATTTCTGGGCAAGGTGTCCGGGAAGAACCCCCGCTCCCATTTGTTGAAGTACGAGTTTTGAGACGGCCTGGGCATCCATGATAAAGACCCGAACATCCAGTTCTGCGGATTTTACCTGCAGATGATGTTTCATCCAAAGGCTCAGGACTGATTGATCTTCTTGATAATCGACATAGGTCAACTTCTCATAGAAGCTGAAATCGGTTTGCGGTTTTTGAGAAAGGCCCAGCTTTTTGGAAACACAAAGCTCAAGGACTTCGTTGTAAACGGATTCGGTTTTTATTCCCTTGTCCATGGCAAAGGAATCCACAAAGGCAAAGTCCACATCGCCTGTGAGAAGAAGACGATTCATCTCAAATGGAAACCCCTGACGGATCTTGAAGCGAACTTTTGGGTGCTTCTTTTGGAACTCTGCCAGAAGTGGCAGAACCAGGTTGTTCCCGAATTCGATGGGGACCCCGATGGATACGGTTCCCGTAAGTTCTTTGTCCGTGTTTTTTAGTTTGTTTAGAATGGTTTCAATCTCTTCAAAGCTCTTGGATGTGTGCTTGTAGAGGTCTTTTGCGGTCTGGGTGGGAATGAGCTTTTGTTTAACCCGATCAAAAAGCTTCAACTCCAACACATCTTCGAGGGCTTTGATATGCTGGCTAACCCCGGATTGAGTAAGGTGAAGCTCCCGGGCGGCGTGGGTCATGCTCTTCGTTCTGAAGACGGACTCAAATACGCGTAACTGATTAAGATTGATTTGATCGATTAGCATGACTTCTACGATACGGCTCCAGGGTTCATGAAATCAAGTGGAGAAACGGCAGTAGTTACGATAATGTGAAGCCACCTAAAATTTAATAAGGAGCATCTGCTTATGGTACCTCTTTCGCGGCTTTTTTCTTCCACTCTCGGGAGAAAATATTTGATGGGTGCATCGGGAATGGCGCTCGTTCTTTTTCTTGTGGTTCACCTTCTGGGCAATCTGACCCTTTATGCGCCGAACGGTGATTTGATGAACACCTATGCCGCCCGCTTGAAGGGTCTCGGGATTGTCTTGGTTTTTATGGAGATTGGTCTTGCTCTCACGATCCTTCTGCATATCGTAGCTGCATTTCAAGTCACCTATTCTGCCAAGATGGCACGCCCCATTGATTACGATGCGCCGAAAACCAAAGGCGGCCCCTCTAAGAATACGGTCGGTTCCAGAAACATGATCATCACCGGTATTGTGCTTGGAATTTTCCTTGTGATCCATATCCTTCAATTTCGATTCGGACCGTCGATGGAAGAAGGGTACACCACCTCTGTGAATGGGATCATGGTTCATGATTTATACAGAGTCGTGGTGGAGGCCTTCACCCAAGTAAAGTGGGTTGCGTTTTATGTCGGCTGCATGGCCTTTCTTGGATTTCATCTTCGGCATGGGTACTGGAGTGCATTCCAATCGCTTGGAATCATCAACCCTAGATGGTCAAAGCCAATTTATGCTCTGGGGCTTGCCATCGCATTCCTTCTCGCGTTCGGATTTTTGTTCATTCCGATTTTCATCTATTTCACCCAGAGTGGCGGAGGCAATCCATGAGTATCGAGAACATTCCTTTTTCAGGCAAATTGGATTCTGGCGTTCCATCAGGACCCCTTGAAAAAAAGTGGGACAATTACAAAGCCAATATGAAACTGGTGAACCCTGCCAACAAACGGAAATACTCCGTGATTGTGGTGGGGACAGGGCTTGCCGGCGGGGCTGCGGCGGCGTCGCTTGCCGAGCTTGGGTACCACGTGAAATCTTTTTGCACCCACGATTCAGCTCGCCGCGCGCATTCGATTGCGGCTCAGGGCGGGATCAATGCAGCCAAGAGTTATCCAAACGATGGAGACAGTGTTTGGCGTCTCTTTTACGACACCATCAAGGGCGGTGATTATCGTGCGCGGGAAGCGAACGTGTATCGCCTCGCTCAGAACTCGACTTCGATCATCGATCAGTGTGTTGCGCAGGGCGTTCCGTTCGCGCGGGAGTACAGCGGGGAGCTTGCAAATCGCTCCTTCGGTGGAGCACAGGTTTCACGAACTTTCTATGCCCGCGGGCAGACCGGACAGCAACTGTTGCTCGGCGCCTACAGCGCTCTTATGAAGGAAGTCGATAAGGGTAAAGTCACTTTGTTTCCGTATCGTGAAATGCTCGATGTGGTGATGGTCGACGGCAAAGCGCGCGGGATCATCACGCGCAATCTCAACACCGGTGAGATCGAGCGCCATGCCGCGGATGCGGTGGTGCTTGCAACCGGTGGGTACGGAAGGGTGTACTTTCTTTCGACAAATGCGATGAATTCAAACGTCACTGCGATTTGGCGGGCGCACAAGCGCGGGGCCTTGTTTGGGAATCCCTGTTATGTGCAGATTCATCCGACCTGCATTCCGGTTTCCGGCAATCACCAGGCAAAGCTGACTTTGATGTCAGAGAGCCTTCGAAATGACGGACGAGTTTGGGTTCCAAAGAAAAAAGAAGACTGCAAAAAAGATCCGAATCTGATTCCGGAGGAGGACCGCGATTATTATCTCGAGCGCAAATACCCGAGCTTCGGGAACCTCGCTCCCCGGGATATTTCTTCGCGTGCCGCGAAAGAGTGCTGCGACGAGGGCCGCGGAGTGGGTGAGAGCGGACTTGCGGTTTATCTCGATTTCCGAGACGCGATCAAGCGCGATGGTGAAGCTGCGATTCGCGAGCGATACGGCAACCTCTTTGACATGTACCACGAGATTACCAACGAAAATCCGTACAAGGTTCCGATGAGGATTTATCCCGCTGTTCATTACACCATGGGCGGGCTCTGGGTTGATTATTCGCTTCAGACCACTTTGCCGGGCCTGTTTGCCGCAGGTGAGGCGAATTTCTCTGATCATGGCGCTAACCGCCTCGGAGCCTCGGCTCTCATGCAGGGACTTTCAGATGGTTACTTTGTGCTACCGTTTACGGTCACGAATTATCTGGGTACTCACGCAACGGAGCTTTTGAAGAAGGTGGATACTCAGCACCCTGCGTTTGAATCAGCGGAGAAGGAAGTTCGCGCTGGCATCCAGAAAATTCTGGAAGTGGGCAAGAAAGGGTCGCGCACGCCGACTGAGATCTATCGGGACCTCGGAAAAGTGGTCTGGGAGAAGATCGGAATGGCTCGCTCTGAAAAGGGATTGAATGAGGCGATTGCCGAGATCAAGAAGCTTCAGAATGATTTCGACACGAATCTAAAGCTTACCGGTGATGACAAGTTGAACAAGAACCTGGAAACCGCAGGACGGCTTGCAGATTTCCTGGAGCTTGCCCATCTCATGGCCCAGGACGCACTTGATCGAAAAGAGTCCTGTGGTGGCCATTTCAGGGTGGAGAGCCAAACTCCGGATGGAGAGGCGCAACGGGATGATGATCAATATGCCTATGTCGCCGCATGGGAGTACAAGGGTCGTGGCAAGGACTCAACAGTCCACAAAGAGCCACTCGTGTATGAGAATGTGAAACTTTCAGTAAGGAGCTACAAATAATGAGTGCTTCAAATTCAAAAACGATGAATGTCCGTCTCAAGATCTGGCGTCAGGAAGGACCAAGCGCTCGCGGAGCGTTTGAAGAGTATTCCCTGTCGAACGTTCTGGTCGATATGTCTTTTCTTGAGATGCTCGACACCCTGAATGAAAAGCTCATTCACGAAGGAAAGCGTCCGGTTGAATTTGAGAGTGATTGCCGCGAGGGGATTTGCGGAACCTGCTCTTTGATGGTTCAAGGTCAGGCACACGGACCGGTTCGCGGAGCGACCACCTGCCAGCTCTACATGAGATCCTTTCAGGATGGGGAACTCATCACGATCGAACCATGGCGTGCGAAAGCGTTTCCTTTGCTCAGGGATTTGATTGTGGACCGCAGGGCGTTTGACCGGATTCAAATGGCCGGCGGTTATACTGGCGCGAAAACCGGTCCTCATGCGGATGCCAATGCGATCCTGATTCCAAAGGATATCGCGGACCGGGCCATGGACGCTGCGGCCTGTATCGGTTGTGGTGCATGTGTTGCTGCGTGTCCGAATGCTTCAGCCTCGCTTTTCACTTCTGCCAAGATCACTCAATTCGCGCTTCTTCCGCAAGGACACGCGGACCGCAAACGCCGCGTGATCCGGATGGTGGATCAGATGGACAAAGAGGGTTTTGGAAGTTGCTCCAACCTGCAAGAGTGTGAAGCAGCTTGTCCGAAGAAGATCTCGATTCAGAACATCGCAATCATGAAACAAGAGTATCTGAAGGCCGCGATTTCCGCCGATTTCCGTGCGGGAATGGGTAGTGCGGATGGCGGCGCCTGATCGGATTGAAAAGCTCGCAAAGAAATTGAAAT
>CANGWP010000066.1 GCA_947457605.1 Bdellovibrionales bacterium
CCCTCACCCCGGGGGATCAAAACACCCACACCTCTTGGTGGATTCCTGGTGAATGAATCACTTCGGATGAACACCGTGCAGGTGATGAGGGGTGAGTACTCAATTTCGCGAAGCGCCCTTGCCGCCATCGGGTCGTTTGCATCAAGCAGGGTCGCAAGATCCGGAGCTGGAATGGCCAGAACCACGTTCGAATCGAGGAGGGATTCCAATTTCTTTCCGTATTCGATCTCTGTGGCAAGTTTGGACCTAAGCTTTGCGATCAAATCCGCCATGCCAAAGCGGGGTGCCATCATGCGCGGAGGCGTTGCTTTCGGGCCACCTTTGGATTTTCGCTTGGACAGAAAGTTTCCGATCAAGGACTTTTCAGGAAATTCCGGCACCAAGCGGGGAAATGCAGCCGAGAGCAAAAGCTGTTCGGGGCCTGCGGCAAATACCCCGGTCACAAAGGGGGCAAGAAGATAATTGAGTGCCGCTTCCCCGACATAGGTCCGACACCACTCCGCAAGGGTCGCAGTTTTTGGATCAATGGGGCGCGAAGGCTTTGAAAAAATCCGGATCACGGTTTGAATTGCCTCAAAAAAAGTAAGCGGAAATTTCCTCATCCTCCCTTTGCGGTAAATGTAGCGCGCATGTGAGCCCGGGTTTACCCCGCACATCTCCACTCCAAGGTCGCGCAAGACCGCCTCCACCTCAGAATTCACCATCAAGCTATGAGCTGCCGATTCGGCAGGACCATGATGGGTTGCCCTCGTTTCGATCAAGCCGCCCGCGCGGCTCGATTGCTCGAGGATTCGAACATTATAACCCTGTTTCTTCAGGGCATAGCCCGCAAGAAGGCCGCTTACGCCTGCTCCAATGATTGTCACTGACTTGCGATTGGGATCAAGGGTGCCAATCATGAACTTAGACCGTTTGCGAGAAGAGTCTGGTTTCCGGAGCTTTTCTTGCAAGTCTTGCATCAAATGCCATGCAGACGTTGCGCAGGAATGCCCGTCCCTTTTCAGTAACCGTGCAAGAATTTGCTCCCATTTCAAGCAAGCGGTCTTGCATGAATTCCTGAAGCTTGGCCGGCACTTCGCTTAAGTAATCGACCCGCGCGCCTTCATCCGCCCAAGAGGTTTCCATCCGGGTCATGAGGTTCAGCACATGTTTTCGAAGAATCAGGTCTTCTGCGTTCAGCACATGACCGCGATAGATTGGAATCTCCCCCCGTTCGACCCGCTCCACATAGGTTTCGAGCAGCTTTTCATTTTGGGCAAAGGCGCTCCACGCATCGCCGATTGCGGACACTCCGAGCGCCAGAATCGGGTTCACATTCCGCGCGGTATAGCCCATGAAATTCCGGTGCAGGGATTTTGATGAAACCGCCGTAAAGAGCGAATCGGTTTTCAGCGCGAAGTGGTCCATTCCGATTTCAATGTAGCCTGCGGACTCAAGAAGCTCACGGCCCCGTTCATAGAGCGCCCGTTTTTGATCGCCGCTTGGGAGATCAGCTTCGGTGAATCGTCGCTGTCCCGGCTTGATCCAAGGCACATGCGCATAGGCATAAAACGCGATTCGGTCAGGGCGCAAGCGCACGACCATTTCGATGGTGTCTTCGATGCTCGCAATCGTCTGAAGTGGAAGTCCGTAGATCAAATCATAGTTCACGCTGGTAAACCCGAGCGCGCGTGCCTCATCGGTAAGCGTCTTGACCTGCTCAAAGGATTGAACACGGTTGACGATGTCCTGCACCTTCGGGTCAAAATCCTGGATTCCAAGACTGATGCGCTTGAAGCGCTTTTCGCGTAGCACTTCGAGATGTTCGCGCTTGGTGACCCTTGGATCGACTTCGATCGAGAACTCGAAATCCGGAGTGGTCTCGCAATGGGAAAGCAAGCCATCCAGAAACCGGTCAAGTTCCGAAGGAGTGAAAAAGGTCGGAGTGCCGCCGCCCAGGTGCAGTTCGCTCAGTTTCAGTTTTTTTATCCCAAGCTTTTCACGATAAAGCGCGAATTCCTTCAAAATCGTGTTGATGTACGGATCAGACACTCCGTGATTGCGGGTGATGCGGGTGTTGCATCCGCAATAGGTGCAAAGGGATTCACAAAAGGGCAGATGCGCGTAAATCGCAGCACCCGTTCCGGATGCGGTTGCCTGAGAAATGGAGTTCTTCAGGGCTTGAAGCCACTGGGTCTCGGTAGGGTTTGTGTCCCAATAGGGAACGGTCGGGTAGCTGGTGTAGCGCGGCCCTGGGACGTTGTATTTTCTTAAAAGCTCGGAATCCATCATTTGAGCACCTCTTTTTGATAGCGTAGGAAATTCCGGACGTTTTGTTCCGGTGTCCATTGCAGCACCCCATGACCGAGTCCGCAGATCCATCCCTGAAGACGTTCGCGGGGAAGCTTCAGGATGGGGGCGAAGAATTTTTCGATTTCCTGAAGACACGCTTGTTCCGGAAGGAGCATGAGATTCGGATCGAAATTTCCCTGAATGGACCATTTGTGACCAAAGTTCTGAAGTACCGATGCAAGATCATGGTGCCAATCGATTCCGAGGCATTCAAAGGGGAGCCCTTCGAGATGCTGCCAGTGCCAGGGGCTTGTCCCTTTTGAGTAATAAACCACCGGGGTCTTTGGATGCCGCCTTCTAAATTCAATCAAAACCTCACGAAGAGTCGGAATCACCACTTCGCGGTAAAGTGCAGGCTCAACATCCCCTGCACAGGTGTCCATCACGGCAACGGCATCGGCGCCGTTTTTGGCCTGAAGACTCATATTTTCGATCAGAAGGGGGTTTAGGATTTCATAAAACCCTGCATATCTTCCGTCGGTAAGACCCTGTTTTGCATCACTGAGTGAGCCCTGATGGGAGCCTTCGACTGCATAATAGAAAAGGGTGAGTGGACCACCTACAAATCCGATCAGCGATTTTGAGGCAGGGAGTCCTCGTCGAATGAGTTGTAGAGCGCGGCCCTGATAGGAAACGCCTTCCACGAGCTCGAGCGGACTCTTGCGCGCAGGGTTCAGCTTTTCAAGGTCTGCGAGACTCTTTAGGTGCCAACCGAGCTTGGGGCCCGGTGAATACTCAAGCCCCATGCCCAAAACCTCAAGGGGGAATAGCAGATCAGAAAAGAGAATCGCCGCATCGAAATCGAAATCCCGGATCGGGCCAAAGGTTGTTTCGGCCGCAAGCTCAGGGACCTTGCAAAGTTCCATGAAGGTGTGTTTCCTTTTTAATGCCTGATAGTGCGAGTGATACCGTCCTGCTTGCCGCATGAACCAAACGGGAGGACGACCGGTGTTCTTTCGAAATACTGCATTGGTGTAAAGGGTATCGTTCGTCATGGGGATTCCTTTTCAAGGATGTAGCCGACTCCGCGGACGCTTCGAATCAGAAGCGGGTTCTCGGGATCGGGCTCGATCAATCGTCGTAGGCGCAAAATGAAATTGTCGATGGTGCGGGGGGTGGGATACTCGTCTTCGCTCCAAACCAGATTCAGGATTTCATCGCGGCTGACCACTTGGCCGCGCTTTTCAAAAAGAAGTTTCAAAAGGGCGCACTCCTTGTGAGAGAGCTGGTATTTGTTCCCGTCGTTCAAGAGCTGGTACTCTGAGAACGACACGGAAGCCCTGCCGATCCGGACTTCGCGAGGGCCGCTCTGGTCCGCTTCCACAAATCGGGCCCGCTTCATCACATTTTGAATTCGCAAAAGCAGTTCCTTGAAGTGAAAGGGCTTTACAATGTAGTCCTCGGCTCCAAGCTCAAGTCCGTGAATCCGGTCCTCGGGAGTGCCCGCAGCGGTCAAAAATACAATTGCGGTTCCTGGCTGTGTGCTTCGAATGAGGCGGGCGACATCAAATCCGTTTCCATCCGGAAGATTCACATCGAGCAGGGCGAGATTGAACTTGTCGCTTGCGAGCGCACCTTTTGCCTGCGAAAGACTTTGTGCCCACACCGGCTCAAAGCCCTCGTGGGTCAGGCGATCCTTGAGGGTGGAGCCCACGTTCACTTCATCTTCCAAAAGAAGCAACTTAGGCATCGGGGCCCCCAGCATCCTTTTCAAGAGGAAAATCAAGCTCAGTAACGAAGCGCCCGTCTTTTGGTTCGAAGGAAGCTTCGCCTTTCATTTTGTTCATCAGGGTTCGAATCAGGTAGAGGCCGACTCCCGCTCCCTGCGAATTGGATCCGCGATAAAAGAGCTGTCCCAGGGATTCAGTGGATCCGGTAAAATTCGAGTTTTCGTGAATGACCTTGAGCTGATAGTGGGAATCCGAGGACTTTCCTAAAAGTTGAATCCGGGTCGGACCGGTTCCCGAATACTTCAAGGCGTTGTCAAAGAGGTTTCGGAGAATCATGGTCATGGCGGATGGGTCCGCTAGAACGCGAGCCTCTTCCACCGAAAGATCGATCAGGAGACGGTTCTCGCCCAAGGTGTGTTGGGGGATGATCCGATTTTGGAGAAAACTCCGGATTGGGAGCACCTGGGGACGTAAAGCGCCGCCACCCTCGATTCTTGCAAGCTCAAGGGTTTGCTGGACCTGGCTCTCGAGCCGTCCGGCGTCTTCGAGCAGGCGATTCAGATAGGGCGTGTGCTTTGGGTTGTCCTCGATGTCGCGAAGAGCTTCTGCCTGGAGACGAATGCTGGTAAGCGGAGTCCTCAGCTCATGCGTGATGGATGCAAAAAACGCCTCAAGGCTTCGGGATCGTCGCGTATCGCGCGCGTAAAAAAACAACAGAATCCCGTTGGTGACCAGGATCAGCAGGATGAAGGTTCCGGATTCGCCCTCGATCATCCGAAGATTGCGATCAAGCCTCGATTGGACCTGGGATTCGGGCACACCAAGCTGGGTCTGGAGGCCTGCGATCTCATCGCTTTGCTGTTTCAGCAAGGTCCCCCACCAAAGCGCAAGCACCACAAGAGTCACCACCCAGAGTCCCTGGATAATCACCAGCAGCTTGAAGCGCCGATCGGGTTTTTTGATGAAATCGCCTTCGCCCATTGAAACTTATACCTTGATCGAGCTGAATACTTTTTTGGCAGACGCAAGCACCCGGTTCAGGTCCTCGTCCGAGTGAGCGGTGCTCAGGAATCCAACTTCGTAACCGCTTGGCGCGAGGTACACGCCCTCATCCAGGAATCCGTGGAAGATTTTTGCATAATGGGCTTTTTGCTCCGCTGGAATTTTTTCGATCCTGCGAACCGTTTCGGTGCCGTTGCAAACCATCCAGGAAATCGATCCGAATTTTTGGATCAGGACCGGGAAGGGCAGGTGCGCGCTTGCAAGTTTTTGCATCTCACTTGTGAACCATTCGCCGGTTTTTGCCAGTTTTTCAAAAGGCCGATCCCGGATGATTTTTCTCAGCATCGCATGCCCCGCCTGCATGGCCACTGGATTCGCAGAAAGAGTACCTGCCTGGTATACAGGACCCATGGGTGCGACATAGTCCATGATGCGCTTTCTTCCACCATAGGCACCAACCGGCATTCCGCCGCCGATGATTTTTCCATAAGTCACAAGATCAGGAGTGATGCCGGTCAGCTCCGCCATGCCGCCCACGGCGGTGCGGAAGCCCGAAATCACCTCATCCAAAATGAGCACTGTGCAATACTTGTGGCAGAGTGTTTCGAGCTTTTTCAAGAATTCCTGTCTCTGCAACAAGAGTCCGTTGTTTGCGGGCAGTGGCTCAATGATGGCAGCGGCAAGATTCGGCCCGTGAAGTTCGAACGCTTCTTCGAGCGCTTTTTCATCATCGAGCGGACACACGATCGTCTCGGATGCGGTCTTTGCAGAAATCCCGGCACTGTCGGGAGATGCCATTTCGGCAAGTCCCGAGCCCGCGCGGACCAGGAGCGAATCCACATGGCCGTGGTAGCAACCATCGAATTTGAGCACAAGGTCACGCTTGGTGTATCCGCGCGCAAGGCGGATCGCGGACATCACGGCCTCGGTTCCGGAACTTACGAAACGGATGTTCTCGATGAAGGGAATCGCCTTCATGAGGTCTTCTGCGAATTCGAGCGAGTACCGCTCGGCGGTTCCATAGGACCAGCCCTTGGAGAGCGCAATCTTGATGGCCTCTCCGATTTCCGGATCCTGGTGACCGAACAGGAGCGGTCCCCAGGACATGCAGAAATCAATGTACTCATTGCCATCGACATCGCGCAGACGCGATCCTTTGGCAGATTCAATGAATACGGGAGTTCCACCCACGCCGCGAAATCCGCGGACTGGCGAGTGCACGCCACCGGGTGCGACTTTTTTTGCCCGTTCAAAAAGCGATTCTGAGGTTTTGATGTTCATGTTCTTTCCATCCATTCTTTCGCGGAGCGAGCTCCGTAGGTAATCACCATTTGTGCGCCGGCCCTGAAAAATGCAGTCCAGGACTCCAGGTGTGCGCGCCTTGCATCGACCAGGCCCTTTTCGGCCATGAGTTCGATTGCCGCAAACTCTCCACTCACTTCATACACGGCCCAAGGAAGCGGAATCTCGCGGGTGAGGTTTGAAATCACATCGAGGTAGGGGAGTCCGGGCTTTACCATCAGGATATCGGCGCCTTCCTCCATGTCGCGAAGGCTCGAGCCCAGGGCATCCATCGGGTTTGCAGGATCAATCTGATAGGTGCCCCGGTCCTTGATCTTCACCTCGCCCTTGGGAGCCGAGTCTGCGGCCACACGGAAGGGGCCGTAAAATCCTGAGTGAAATTTGGCGGAATAGCTCATGATCAGGGTTTCAAAAAACCGGTTTTCATCCAAGGTCTCGCGGATTGCCCGGATCCGGTGGTCCATCATATCACTCGGAGCAACACAGTCCACACCGGCCTTGGCGTATGAAAGTGCTGCGCTCGCAAGTGCGGTGACTGACTCGCCGTTCAGCACGTGATCCATGGAGTCGTTCAAAATTCCGCAATGTCCGTGGGAGGTGTAGGAACAAAGACAAACATCGACTGAAAGAAAGATGTCTTTCCCAAACTGTTTCTTTAGGGCCGCGATCTGGGATGAGGTGAAGGAGTAGTCAAACTTTGAATCAGCCTTTTGTGCAGGCACACCGAATAGAAGAAAGCTCTTCACTCCCGCGTTGAGATCCGAATCCACTTGTTTCAATAAGCTTTCGGGAGTGTCGCGGTAGACGTGAGTGAGGCCCGGGATCGGTTCTTTTTGTTTGATTCCTTCGACCACAAACAAAGGCTGAATGAGTTTTGAAACATCAAACGACACGCTTCGGGTCAGGTTCCTAAGGATCGGGCTCTTTCGGATTCTTCGATTCGATTCAGGATACATCGGAAATTCACTCCATCGACAGCACGGTGGGGGAGAGGCCGATTGAGGCCAGCTTTTCGCGAACGACTTGTGCGGTTCGTCCGGGCCCACAGGCATGTTTCTTTTTTGCGAAGATTTCGGGTTGAAGTGTACTCCAAAGCGCATGAAAGGGTAAGCCCGAACTCCAGTAAATGGATTCACTTTTCATGAATTTCTCGGGGACGCTGCGAAATTCGTGGGAATAGGTTCCAAGAAGCTTCGCCCCCTTGGTTTCAGGGCTTTCGCGGTGGGAAAGAAACACCAGTCCCTCGCTTGGAATCTGCAGCAGATTCTTGCCACGGAAAGGGTCGAGCGCTTCAAACCCTTGCCCATCCAGTGATCCCTCCACCCAGACGCCCTTTGCCGAAAGTTTAAACCAGCTCTTGGTCCCGGAAACCCAGATCCGCTTTTTTGATTCCGAATGAACGAGTGTTTGGTCGCTCAGAAACTCATGAGCGCGGGAGTGGGCAATGAAAACGAAGGAGGCGGATTGAATGGTGGATCGCGCCTCTTGATCGAGCGGCTCTGCCTTGAAGTCAAACACATCGGAAGCTTCGATCTTCACAAAGTCGGTTGCTTCGGGCGTGGGCGCTCCGCGAGTCTCATGGACCCACTCGCCATTTGGCTTCTGGCCTTGAACGAAAAGGACGCCCGATGGCAGTGCGCTTGCACCCAGTTTTTGGTGACAGCCTCCGCCCCATTCGTGAAGAATCTCGCGCTCCGCTTTTACGCCTTGAAGGGTTGCTTCATGGTGAAGGGGTTTTAGAATCTGAAGCACCCGAGGAGTGTCGCTTCTGGATTCAATGGCGAGCGCTCCTTGCGCGGGAGCCGATGGGCAGGGTTTCAGTGGCAGCACCAATTTACGGGTGTTTTCAAGTAGTCTTCGGAGTTCCTTCGATCCGGCCTCATCGAGAGTGAGGCGTTCGAGTCCTGCAAAGGCAAGCACGACTCCATCGAGCTTTCTCCCGGATCCTTCAGGCTCATGAACTCTCGAGAGCCTGGTGTTCACGTTTCCACGGATCTCGACAAATTGAAGGGTGGGTTCCTGATTCGGTGAAAAGCGTGGAAGTGCCGATTTCAAAAACCCCGGAATCAGGGTGAGTCGCCTTGGAGAAGATGTGCCGATGCGGATCGGAAGATTTTGCATAAGCCTGTCGATCACCGACTCATGAAACAAAATCACGTCATGCTGAAGCTCGCGCTTCGGAACGGCCGCCAAAACCAGCGGACTTGGGCGCTCAAGCGCGAGATCCTTCATGGAGTGAACGGTGAAATCGACCTCACCTTTGAGCAGCGCATGATCGAGTTCGGCTGTGAAAAACTCTTTTCCCTCGATTTGGCTCAAGGGTTTGTCGAGGATCACATCGCCCTTGGTTTCAATGCCGACCAGTTCAACGCGAACGCCCGGATTCAAGCGTTCGACCTCGCGGGCAACCCAGGAGCTTTGGGCAATGGCAAGAAGGGACTTGCGGGTCCCGAGTTTGAAAGTCATCTTTTCCATAATTCAGGTGAAGAGCGCCAAATCCTCCCACCCGTGGGGGATGGAAATGGAGCGGGATAGAGACCGAAGGAGTGCTCGCTTCCGGCACGCGTCCATGGCCTGATGAATTTGTTTTTCGCGCACGTGTTGTTGTTCTTTCTCGATGGAAAAAAGATCACTGAGGGAGAGGACGGAGACCTTGGTTGTCTCGAAGTGCGAAAGCTCGCGCGCCTGTCCCCCGAGGTGCAGGACCTTGGGACGGTCGAGCTCCGGAGCTTGCGAAAGCCTTGCTGCAATCACGCGGTCTAATTCCGAGCCTGCGGGAGTGGCAATCAAAATCAAGTCCGCGGAGTCGATGAGCGCCGGCAGCTCCGACTCGTCCGAAGTGTACGTGATCTTGTGATACCCCTTCTTTTCAAGGTCGGCCTTCAGCTCGTTCAGTCTGCCATTGGTACGATTGAAGAGGGTGAGGCGGGAATCCGCAAAATAAGGGGCGACACTTTTTGAAATCTGCCCCGCACCCAAGGTAAGAACCCTGGAGCGCGGAGTCGGATTCAAAAGCCTTCGAGCCAAAGCCCCGTAGGTGTTTCCGCCAATGCCTTGGAGGTATTGGGCGCGGATTTCCTTGGTGTCCTCAAAAATTTTGGAAAAAAGGTTTTGTTCATCCGATTCCGGAAACTCTTCGGTGAAGGTTTTGATTGCGGTCTTCAGTTGCCCGAACACATCCGTCTCGCCTTTGATTTCGCTTTCCAGGCCTGATGCGAACCGAAGGAGAAATTCATAGGCTTCGACCCCGCGGAAGGACCTGCGGCAATTCTGAAGATGCAATTCTTCCCAAGACAGCAAAAATGATCGCTGACAGGTCTTTACTTCAAGGAGCGGACGCGAGAGTCTCTCCCGAGGCAAAGATGAATTGGCTTCAAATTCATAAAGATACAGGTCCATGGTGTGAACTCAGGATAATCGATCCGTGGTCTTCAATTGTCATGAGTGTGTCAAAGGCGGGTCGATTTCAATGGTGATGAATGTTCTGATTTATCATCCGGTAAAACTTCCGGTTTCCCACTACGGGGGTACCGAGCGGGCACTGATGTGGCTTGCGGAATCCCTCGTGGAATCCGGTCACAAAGTCACTCTTTTTGCGGCTCCCGGCTCAAACCCGCCCGACTCAATGGATTGCATTGTCGATGAATCCGAGGTCAGAAAAAGAATCAAGGAATTCGACATTGTGCACAGCTTTTCGAAACTGCCCGGGGAGTGGGATGAGCTCACCCGGGGGAAGTTGTTGTTTACCATCCAGGGGAATGGTCAGGCGGGCGAGAGGTTTCACCGGAATACGGTGTTTGTGAGCCGGAATCATGCGGAACGCCACGGCGCAACTGCTTATGTCTACAACGGACTCAACCCCGATGAGCTGAAGTTTTCGGATGCGCCCCGGGCGAATCGGTATTTGTTTCTGTCGAAAACATCCCTCAAGACCAAAAATCTTTCCGGCGCAATGAGACTGGCCCGCAAGTTCAATCAGAATCTTTGGATTGCGGGGGGCGACCGACCGCTCAGCAGCCGGATCTTTACCGGATTGAAAGGACTTTCAGGGGCGGACTGGAAATGGATCGGTTCGGTTGATCAGAATAGCAAGGCGGATTTTCTCCTGCAAGGAAGGGCGATGATGTTTCCTCTCCTTTGGAACGAGCCATTTGGCATCGTCATGACCGAGAGCCTTGTGAGCGGAACCCCGGTACTGGCCCATCCTTATGGATCGGTGCCCGAAGTGCTGGCCTTCGCGCCAGAGTGTTTGATGCGATCGGAGGAGGACTGGCGAAAGGCGCTGACCGGAGGGATTCCGCTCCCGTCCGCAAAAAAATGCCGCGACTGGGTTTTTTCGATGTTTCATCGGGATCAGATGCGGGCGGGGTACCTGAAGTTGTACGAACAGGTGATTTCCGGAAAATCCTTGAACCCGACGGATCCGGTAACGAGGGTTTTGGCGGGAGAGGTGGGATGATCCATGTTGAGACAATTTCAAATCATATCTGACGGAGCGTGTTCCAAGAATCCGGGACCCGGAGGCTGGGGGTTGATCGTGGTCACGCCCGATGAAAGAGTGCAGGAGTTCGGTGGGGCAGAAGAGGAGACCACGAACAATAGAATGGAGCTTTTTGGAGTTTATCGTGGCCTTCAGGAGGTCTATCGGTTTTTGAACACTCATCCGGACGCATCGGTCACCTCCATCCGGGTCCGTGTGGTCTCGGATTCAAAGTATGTGCTCGAGGGAGCGGAGCACTCGCTCCCAAAGTGGCTTGATCGGGGCTGGAAAACAGTCGCAGGGGAGCCCGTCAAAAATCAGGATCTTTGGGAAAAAATCCTGAAAGGCCAGGAGATGCTCCGCGAGCGTGGCGTGGAATTCGAATATGTTCTCGTCAAAGGGCATGCGGGGAGTGAGGCCAATGAGCGGGTGGATCAAAGCGCAGTCAAATATTCCCGGGGAGAGTCGATCCAGCTGTTTCAAGGGGATCTTCGATCCTATTCGGTTTCTTTGGATCTGAGTGCGAAATTTGACCCAGTTTACCTGAGCTATGTTGGCGGAAAATTGGAGCGCCATACGACCTGGGAGGCCTGCAAAAAGGCCACCGAAGGCAAGGCGGGC
>CANGWP010000067.1 GCA_947457605.1 Bdellovibrionales bacterium
CTCTATGAGGGAACCTCCCAGATTCAGGCCCTCATGGCACTGAAGGACCACATCAAAAAAATCATGAAGAATCCGGGGAAGTTTGTCCAAAGCATGGTGGGAACCCACCCGATTGGAATCTTGATTGAGAAGAACGAATTCAAAAAATCCTATTTGCAGCTCCAACATGAATTCCAGAAGAATCTCGCCACTCTGGTGCTGAATTGCTTCTCTCCGGGAACAGGACTTCTGGAAAAACTCACCCACCTGAACGACTACTTCAGCCGCGAATTCTGGCAGGACATGGAGAAACTTGAACGGGTCATGACCCACGCGGAAACTCTCTGCCAAGCGCTCAGCCATCTTGAGATCATCAAGGTTCTGGGGAAGCACGCGGCAAAGGATTCCGGAAGAAGAGCCCTCTTTGATCGGTACCTTCTGATCGCAAAACCGAGGTTGGCTGCCATTTACCAGGATTGGGAGCTTCGAACCTGAAATCTGTCGGATTCAAAAGGGCTACAGCTCAAACTCCATGCCTTCGAATCCAAAATCCCAATCCACTTCATAAATGGGATGACCCGCGCCCTTGGACTGTTTCAATTGAGAGTGGTAGTAGCGATCGGCCTCGGCCTTGGCTGCTGCAATTTTTTGATCGGATGCTGCCGGGTCGTGATGAACGAAAATGATCTTCTTGATACTCTCTCGCATCGCGATGTCCAATCCGATGGTGGCCGAGGAGTGGCCCCAATCCACTTTTTCCACGACCTCTGAAAGAGTGTACTGGGAATCAAAGATCATCAGATCCACATTCTGATACAGGGGAAGGTCGGCACCAAGCTCGGTCCTGCCCACGCGGGTGGCTTCCGTGTCCACACAGTAAGAAAAGACCTTTCCTCCGTGTTCGATCTTGAACCCCCAACAAGGATCCGGATGATCGAGCATGTAGGGAGTGACCTTCAGGCTCCCAAAAGACTTTTGAACTCTTGGCTCCATGCGGTGGGTTTCGATCTTCGCGGCCAATGCCTCAAACGGAACGGGGAAGTACGGTTTTTTGAAAATGATAGGGAAAATTTGATGAATTTCGTTTTGAACCGCATGCGCCCTGATCGTGTTGCCCTTCAAAAAAAGAGGAACAAAGAACGGAAGCCCGATCAGATGATCCCAATGAAAGTGAGTGAACAAAATGTCCACCTGACCACTTCCCTTTCCACAGGGCCCCTTGAGCAAGTCATACCCAAGAAGACGGATGCCACTTCCGGCATCAATGATCAGCCGGTCTTCTCCCGCGGTTACCTCAACGCAGGAAGTGTTTCCTCCAAAGCCTCCGAGGTTTTCCCGCCCGAGTTTTGAGAGAAAGTTCCCTGCAGTTTCGCGCAGGGATGCTGCAGCCTGAAATCGCTCCAGGAGCTCACGAATCCTGCTCTCAATGAATTGCGGGGTGTGGGGGGAAGGAAGGGAGCCTCGGGCCCCCCAGATTTTGATTTTCATGGACATAAACAAGATTTTAAGGGGAGAGCAATCTTGAAAACAACCAAAACCTCGCTAGAATCAACCCCACCCTGCGCCACAGTCTTGGCAGTGGAGGAATCCCTGAAATCCTCCGATAGGATAATGAGATGCATCCGACTTTGATCCTGATTGGTGTGATATTTTTCGTTTTCGAGGCGATGCCCTTCCGCAGTGAGGCGAACGATGGGAAACCCTGCCTCACCTCCTGCCTGAGCAATCTGCTCACCCCGGGTCGGGCCCTCGATCGAGAACGAAAAGTCATTCTGCATCTTTTCTCGAAAAGAACCCTCCATGAGAGCCCCGAGCGCTATCTCACGCTCATGAACCGGGAAGGAAAGACCTATCAGGTAAAGGCGATCGGCTACATCGAGTCCGAAGGGAAAACCCTGGCAAAGGTAATGCTCGAAGACGGATATGCGACGGCAGTGGACCTTGAGAAAGTGACCTCACTCCGGATCTCGGATGAAAGTCGGAAACTCTGGACCGCACGTCATGAGGAATTTCTAAAAAATCTGAAAAACAGGACGCTCCATACGGGGGATGCACAGTATCTCACGATCAACGGCCCGGAATCCGAGGGCGTGTTCATGGTTCGGGTCATGGGCTATGAAGCCATCGGAAAAGAGAACCTCCCTCTGGTCATGCATACGGAGGGATACATGAGGATCCTTGATCCGGATGAATTTGAAAATGCCTTCTCCTCACGGGAATCAAAAAATCTCTGGCTTGGAATTCCTGGCGATCAGGGTGTGGTGCATGTAAAAAAACTGGTCTCGGAACTTCCCCTGAAGCGGGAGGACTTGATCGCGCGATCCGGAATCGAGAATCTGAAAACCGAGACGCTCCCGGCGAATGCGAAGCGGGTATTCCTGGGCAAGAGTTCGATTGATCCGAACGCTCCGTCCGATTTCGAGGGATTCCTTCTCAGCGAGAGTACCGATCATGAAAGAATCTCAAAAATCGCAAAATCCATCGATGAAAAAATGGACGTGAAGACCATCTATTCAAAGGATGCGAACTCGGCGAAACGATCCTCCGGTTTTTCTCTCGAGAACGCCACGCTTTCGGACGAATCCGGAGCGCCGATCTTCACGAATCAGGAGATCATCAACCTGAGCGACCACACGACCCACGGAAGGATCAGTATCACTGAAATCCATGAAATCGGCCATGCGCAAACCAACAAGAATCTGAAAGAGGGAAAGCCCGACCCCCTTGCCATTCAATACACCGCACTCCCCGGAAAAAAGCTCCCCTCGGGTGCGGATTATGGGATCAACAAGGACCGCGATTATTACCACCAGTTCTCCAGTGCGGATGAATCCCGGCAGCATGCGTTCAATTTTCACAATTCGGTACACCAGCGAGTCACCTCGGAGGTGATTCAGGATTTTGCCAAGAGGGAAAAGATCGAAATCCATCGAGTTTTCGGTGTCAATCTTCAGAACTTTCACTCTTCGATGAGCATTGCAAAAAGCACCCTCGACAATCTTGCGCTCTTCAATCTTCGTCACACGGAGCTTGCCTTGCGTGCCCAACACAAACTCACGTTGGGCTTCAACGAGAGAAGCATAAGTGGACAAGAGTTTGAATTCTCGCTGAATCGAAAACAGGGCATTGCGGAAATCATCATCACCACGGACAAAATCAAAGTGTCCATCCCGATTGTCGGAAATGCCTATGAAACCCTGATCAAGCCACTCATTCGAACGGATCCGGATGGAAGCTTTTTTCAGTTCTCGAGAAATATCGAATCGATCCCGAAGATCAAGAACTACGCGAATCTCTACCTTTCCAATCAGATTGAGATGCTGGACCTTCAATTCAAAGCCATCGAGAAATCAAAGGGCTATCTTGAGCGAATCTCGAACAGCCCCTTCGAGCCGATGAGTCTGAGTTCATACCTGAAGGTGCAAAATGCCTTCACTCAGGTGAAGACCTCCGTGAATTATTCTCCAAAGAAGGTGGAAAACCTCCTTTGGGTTGATCCGAAAATTCACGGACCCAAAACTGACTAAAGCGCTCACTTCACCGGTTTTGCGCTGCGTTACAAGGGGTTTCGATTGAAGTTTTAGCCCCCTCCTCCTAAGCTAGCTCCATGTCGATCATCCAGTCTCAGATCCAGACCCAGAGCCCGGAATTCAAATCCAACGAAGCCTACCACCTTGAAGAAAACCAAAAACTCGAGGCCCGGATTGCCAAGGCCCGGGAAGGCGGAGGTGCCGAGCTTCGGACCAAGCACGAATCGCGCGGAAAACTTTTTGTTCGCGATCGGATCCGGAACCTGATCGACCCGGGCACCCCCTTTCTTGAGATGAGCCCTCTTGCGGCAACCGGAATGTACGAAGATGCGGCTCCCGGAGCTGGAGTTGTGACCGGAGTTGGATTGGTTCACGGGCGAGAAGTCATGATCGTCGCAAATGATGCCACCGTGAAGGGTGGAACTTACTTTCCCATGACGGTGAAAAAACACCTTCGGGCGCAAGAGATCGCGCGCCAGAACCACCTGCCTTGCGTATATCTGGTGGATTCCGGAGGGGCATTTCTTCCGATGCAGTCGGAGGTTTTCCCCGACAAGGAACACTTTGGACGCATTTTCTACAACCAGGCCACTCTTTCGGCCGCGAAAATTCCGCAGATCGCGGTCGTCATGGGTTCCTGCACCGCGGGCGGGGCCTATGTCCCGGCCATGAGCGAACAAACCATCATCGTGAAAAACCAAGGCACCATTTTTCTCGGTGGCCCGCCGCTCGTGAAGGCTGCCACAGGTGAGATCGTGAGCGCCGAGGAACTTGGCGGAGGCGACACTCACTCCAGAATCTCGGGCGTTGCCGATTACCTCGCTGACAATGATGAACATGCCTTGGAACTTGCCCGGGACGCGATATCCCATCTCAATCGTCCCTCCCCTTTTGCGCTGGAACGCAGAAGTCCGGAGGCCCCTCTCTATGACCCACGTGAGATCGCGGGCATTCTGCCAAAGGATCTTAGGCAGCCTTTTGATGTCCGGGAAATCATCGCAAGGCTCGTGGATGGCTCGAGATTCCACGAATTCAAGCCCTTGTATGGAAACACCCTGGTCTGTGGATTTGCCCATCTTCACGGCATTCCGGTCGGAATCATCGCAAACAACGGAATCCTTTTTTCGGAAAGCTCTCTGAAAGGAGCTCATTTCATCGAGCTCTGCTCCCAACGCAAAATCCCGCTTTTGTTTCTCCAGAACATCACGGGTTTCATGGTCGGCAAAAAATACGAACACGGTGGAATCGCCAAAGACGGCGCAAAGCTGGTGACTGCAGTTTCCACCACCAAGGTCCCAAAAATCACGCTTCTGATCGGAGGAAGCTTTGGCGCCGGGAACTACGGAATGTGCGGTCGAGCCTTCGATCCGCGATTCCTTTTCATGTGGCCGAATTCGAGAATCAGCGTCATGGGCGGCGAGCAAGCTGCAAATGTGCTTTCTACCGTAAAAATCGAGCAACTTCAGGCCCAAGGAAAGAATCTCGGTGCCGAGGAGATTGCGGCAATCCAGCGCCCCATTCAGGAACAGTACGAAAAAGAGGGCTCTCCTTATTTCTCAAGCGCCCGCCTTTGGGATGATGGAATCATCACTCCTTGGAAGAGTCGGGACCATCTCGCTCTCGCCCTTCAGACCACGCTGAATGCTCCGATTCCTGATACAAGGTTTGGAACATTCCGGATGTGAACGGTCTGCTTACTCCCTAACAAATTCAATCCTTGGATCTCGCGGATTGACAAGCGGTCGATCCTGCAGGTTGATCCGTTTTTCCTTCCGAATGTAATCAGAAACCAAATCCCTGCAGTAGCCGCTGAAATTGCGGGAGATGGCCTTTTCCTTGATCCGCTTCACGAACCACGCAAGATCGTCACCGCCGTTCAGGAGAAAATCGAAGGTAGCAAGCCGATACTTTTTTCGGTCCTCAATCAAAGCACCTGACGCGGTTCGGATTTCAAGAAGTCGATCTCCCTCCCAGGATTCAAAGGTTCCATCGAGATTCAGATCCTCCTTTCGCGCAGGAAGATCAAATGCCCTGACCTTCACTTTCATGCCCGATAGCCCCACCGTGCCATGCGCACCGGATGTTGCGATCCGGATCAAGAGCCTGAGATCCGCTCCCGTCAACTCCACCACTTGAAGAATGTTGTCGAAGGGGAGCGCCCGAAACAATCCGTCGTAGGTGATGGGGCCCGCATCAAGCGAAGTCCGGATCCCACCCGAGTTCACCAAGGCGAAATCGGCCTCTCCTTTTTGGCGCAAAACATCCGCGATGAGATTGGCAAAAGGACTCTCCTGATCCCTTGAATGATTCAAAGGGAGGATGGCCTCCCCGAGTACCTCACGCCGAAACCGCTCTGTGCTTTCCCCGATCGGTTTCAGCCATGCTTCCACTTCAGGGGATGGTGCCACGGACGTTCCATGAAACTGCGCCTCCGCAAGATCAGGACTCTGACCTTTCGGAAGTCGTTTCACATCACAATGATTCGTACCTTGAAAAACCTTTGCGCAGATCGGTACCAACCCCTCGATTTTGGTCATTTCAGGCAAAAGCTTCCCTGAGCTCTTCTCAAATGTGTAATAGATTACATTGAAATACTGGCTGTAGGCTTCTCCCTCGATCACTGGAATCCGGTTTAAGAAGTGGTGGATCACCTGATGGGTATGCCCGGCTACGATCCCATTCAACTGGGATGGATCCATCTTCAAGGCAAGTTTTGAGATCTCATCCTCGGACTCACAGGAACCAATCGCATCCCTTTCCGACCAAAGTCCCCAAGCTCGAAGCATGGGAGTTTCCTCGCATCGGGTACCGGCATGTGCCGTGACCAAAACAGCACTCGCCCCTGCCTCCCTCAGCATTCGGATTTCGGAGGTAACTTCAGGTGCGGGGTCCACGAAATCAAGGTGCTTCACGGTCTCGTAGCGAGTGGTGCTGGGAGTCTGTTGCGTGGAAACCCCGATCACTCCGATCTTGATCCCGGAAACCTCCAGCATCCGACTCGGAAACACGTTCTTCCATCGGATTCTTTTTTTCGTTTTCTTCTCGTAAATATTCGAAGCCACATAAGGGTAGCGCGCCTCAACCGCCCTTTTTTTCAAAGTGCTCAGATCAAAATCAAACTCATGATTTCCGATCGCCGCCGCCCGAACCCCAAGCCGGTTAAAAAAATCAACTACGGTAGCCCCCTTGCTCGAATTGCTCTCGAGAGTTCCCTGCCACTCATCCCCTGCATCCACCACCAAAAGATTGCCCTTCATCTCTTCCTTCAATTTTTGAATCATTGAAAACAAAACTGAAGCGCCACCACTTTGCACCTCACGACCGTCCGGCAGTTTCCGGACTCTCGGAAGCAGCGATCCGTGGAAGTCATTGATCCCAACCACCGCAATCGTCACATGATCCGGTGAACTCGACTGGAAGGCACGAATGGGGACTTCCCCGGGCGACGGTCTGGAATCATTCGGTTCGCGAATGCCCGTAGCACAAGAGACCAAGGAGACAACAAGTCCAAGAAGACACAAATTCTGCATGTCAAATAGCTTGCCCAAGAGAATCCGGTCTTGTAAACCGCAAGTTTAGGTTTATGAAAGCGATCTAGTTGCCATCAGGAGGATTTTTTTCATTTTTGCCTCCGGATTTTCCGCCACTCCCAGGATTGGAATCATCCTGTCCTCCGACTTGGGATCCTCCTGAGCCGGTGGCGTCATTCGGATTCCCCCCCGGGGAAGGAGAAGCGGTAGGAGAAGGGGACGTGGTCGGAGACGGCGAGGGTACCGCTTTTGGAGAGGGAGATGGCACCGGACTTGTGCGGGGCTCAGGATCACGGGAAGGAAGAGGATCCACATCATTCGGCGTTGTCGGAAGGGTATCCCCTTTTCCACTACTTCCCGATTTTCCACCCGCACTTCCTCCGCCTTTTCCTTGCGAAAGAACTGTCAGGGGTTGCGCCAATCCAATGAGGATGAAAACCATGCCAATTCCAAACTTATCACCAGATTTCATGCCTGTTTCCTTTCCCTGAATCCACTGGAAGCCATCTTAGTTGCATCCCGCGCCAGAAGCATCACAAAACTGCGGAATGACGAGAGGCCGATAAACTCGATCCTGAAGCGGATCGAGGGATACCGGCGCATTCGGTCCAACGGAGAAGCCGTCTGAAAGCCCTCCGACCATTCCTCGGGTCGCCCCCGGGGGCGCGGGGGGCAATGGGGGGCCGCCTTCTCCGGAGGCCGGGGCCGGAGGGGGTGGCAGCCCTCCTTCGGTGAGGGTTGTTTTGATCTCACCGGGGCTGATTCCTTTTGGGCTTTCCGTCTGGCCTCCCTGATTTTCCGACTTCGCATCCGAAGTCAGGGATTGGTTCTGGGGAAGAGGAATCGCACTCCCCGTCTCCCCAAACTTCACTTCGGCAAGGCCCTCAATGGTCATGAACTGAACCGGCTTGGCCGCATCTTTCGGAGAATCGACAAAAATCTCGGTTCCCCTGACCCCCATGGTGGCGGCCCGAGTGCGGATTTTGAGCTCCCGTTTCTGCCCCTGATTCAGAATCAAGGCCCGGGTCTTGCCGAACTTCAAATCAAGATTTGCGAGCTCCTGCTGTTCCGGAGAGATCCCGTACTCTCCGACGACCATTCTCGAATCCGCGCCGATCTGGAATACCGATCCCTTCCCGAGAATCAAGGTTGCCTTGGAGTTTGAACGCACCTCGATCACGGAGCCAACCTTCACCTGAGCCCCCCTCTTCACAGTCACCGCATCCACCAGAACAGTCCCACTCACCAGACCGATCTGTCCCACCACCTTCCCGGCCGGTGCATTTTGAGAAAATGCAATTTCTGGAATCACTGCGATCGCAATCAATAATGAAATCAAACTTTTCATGCTGCTCCTATCCGTGCCTTTCCGTCAGAAGGGGTGACTCACCTGAAGCGAAATCAGCTCTTTGGAAAACCGCGCAAGATCAAAACTGGAAAGATTCTTTTGAACCGTGAAATCCGCCGAGAGATTCCAATCCCCGCCGATGGAGATCAGAAGTCCGGCTCCAGCCCTCATCAGAAGGTCCCGCCGCTTCACATCAGACTCGTAAAAAAACTGCCCCAGAAGCTCCGCACTGAAGGTGCTGAGAAAACCAAATCGCCCGAAGTACGGGGTCGGCGTCATGTAAAAAGCGGGCAAACCAACCCCGATCAATCGGTAGTTTTTTCCCTTGGTGTACTGGGCATCAAGCATAACCTGAAGAGACAACAATTCGCCCGCCCCTTCCGAATATCGTTTCGTAAAACGGATCTTGGCGTCCCCCCCGGTTCGAATGTTATCGCCCCCATCAAGCAGAAAATTCTGATACTGAATTGGAACCTCGAGGCTTGTGGTCGATGTCGCACTCTCCTCCCGTTTCAGGGACCAGCTGACGCCGCCCGTGAAGGAATAGAGCTGGAATGGGCTTCGATTCAGAAAAAATCCATCGGCAAATGCGCCCCATCTCACCTGCCTCGACCCCACCTGGAAATCGGCTCGGGAGTAGGAGCTATTGAATGCCGCTACCTCGGGATTCAAATGGTGCGTATAGATTGTGATCAAACGTGAATCAAAACGATCGTTGAAAATCCTGCCTACCCGTCCCACCTGAAGCGCTGGAGCCAGAAAGGCGCTCGCCCTTCCGGAGGCCGAGGTACCGCTTGCGATCGAATCCGCGAGGAGAAGAACATTGGTATCGTACCCGCCGCCCACAGCAACAGAAACACGCCAAAGTCCTTTCATCTTTTTTGAATAGGGCGGAAACTCTTCTCTCAATCGAATGAATCCATTCTCAATCATCTGGAGCGTTTGCGTCCCCGCATTTCCCTCGGAGGACTCTTCCTTGGCGAGAAGGGCGAGTACTTTCTTGGAATCCTCGAGACGCCCAACCCGGTTCAGGCAATGCGCATATCCATAGAGCGCCGGGAAACGAAGATTTTTGTCTTTGGATTCGCTCGCTTTGCGGTAGGAATGGCAGGCCTCCGGAAACTTTTGCTCGATCATCTGGATGCCCGCGAGATCAAGCCAGAGATCTTCTTCCCCGCTCTCGGTGGAAAGAAACAAATACTGTGCAATCACGTCCTCGGCTCTCAAGTAGTCCCTTTGCTCCAGGTAGACAGCCGCATAGGTTCGAACCACTTCCTGATTCACCTGAGCGCGGGTCCTGGCCAATTCCTCCGCATGTGAGACTCCAAACACTGCAAGGAATGAAAACAACAAGCTACATTTGGGAATCCGGCCACTCATCCTGATCTTCTCTTTTTTCCTTTGCGGGGATGGACTCGGTTCTGACGATAACTACTGGCAGAAACCTTGAGTTTCTGGCCCGGCAAAATCATGGAATTTCTAAGCCCGTTCACCCTCTTCAAATACGCTACCGAGAGTCCTCGCTTCGATGCAATGCTTTTCAGCGTATCTCCCCTCTTCACAATGACAACTTGGGCGCGGGAATAGCGCTCGACTTCATCCCCGGCTCCGCGGTCCGGCTTCACCCGGATCCGGTATTGGGCAAGATCCGGAAGACGTCCTTCCAGGTTCTTCCGGTATTGTTCCGGAACCCAGATCTCATCCATCCGACGCCCCGGGTGCGTGTGAGGCCTCAGATAATGGGGATTTACGAATTGAAGCGTTCCCTCTGGAATGGAGCAGGCATTTTCAATGGACCTAAACGGAATCGGAGAAGGTACGGATACCAGCTCGACATCCGGATATTTCTTTTCCTCATTGATAAAAAAGCCGAATAGCTCTGGATTTTCTCCGATGTACCTTGCTGCGAGAAACTTCGGAACATAGTCCATGGTTTCCCGGGGCAGACGGTTTTTCTCCACCAACTCCCAAAAATCATGGGTCTTTGCGCGGCGGATTGCGCCGCGAATGCGGCCGGGCCCCGCATTGTAGGCGGCCATCGCAAGGTACCAGGAATCAAACTGCCGGTAGAGGTCCCGAAGCATCTTGGCCGCAGCCTCGGTAGCCCGAATGGGATCCCGGCGCTGATCGACATACGAATCGGCGGCGAGTCCGTAAAGTCTTCCCGTTGTTCTCATGAACTGCCAGACTCCGACCGCTTTTGCCGATGACTTCGCATGGGCATTGAATCCACTCTCGATCATGCCAAGGTAGTAGAGATCGGTGGGAACACGGTTTTCCTCGAGGATGTTCTGAATTACCTCCCGATACGGCTCTCCCCGATCAAAAAACCGCTGGAATCGCTCCCGGTCTTTCTGGGAAAAATATTCGATCCACTTGGCAACCCGTTGATTGAACTCAAACGGGATCTGACGCTTTTTCCTCACGTTTTCTGGCTCCGAGGCAATGTCCGGCTCCTCGTCTGAGTCCGCATCCGCAGCGGGCACGGAAGGCTGCCTCCCGGGCTGGTCAAGATCCGGAATGTCCGTACCCTCCTCCGCCTCTTCCTTTGGGATGGGAATGTCGGGCGACATTCCGGGCAAAAGAGGGGCATCATGAACGTACTTCTTTGGACTGGAGCAGGCGCCAAGAACCAAAAAAGAGGCAAGAATCATCACCGGTGTCGAAATGAAGCGCATTGAAACTAGAGTAATATAGTCAAAATCCCTTGTCATCTCTTGATTCTTCCGATATCTTAACCGGCGAACCATCACCAAAACCGATGGTGTAACAGGAGTAAATCAATGGCAAACAAACGTCAGTCGGGAAAGCGGGCAAAACAAGCCCTTGTCCGGCAAACTAGAAACAATACCGTAAAAACAGCTACCAAGACTGCAGTCAAGAAAGCAATTGAAGCAGTTCAGGCAAAAGACATGAACAAGGCAAAA
>CANGWP010000068.1 GCA_947457605.1 Bdellovibrionales bacterium
GATCTTGCCGGGGCAGTGGAGCTTTTTTCGGCGGCTTTGCCGCCCGAACAGAGATTTTTTCTCCCGCTACGAATCCATCCATGGACTCAACCACAACCACACACATTCAGGATACAAGGCTTCGAAACAGGGTCAACACATTTGAAGTCTTTTTTATTTTTTTTGGAATTCCAGAGCCCGCTTGTACGCCAAATTTTTTGCGACAGAAAACCGGACAGTCACAATCTGGCATGCGGTTTTCGGCGCAATTCCAGCCTCAATCAAGCACTCCAGCGCAGATTCCCACTCCGGGGCGGCCTGCTTTTTATTTAAACAATCCTTAGATAATGAAAGGGAAAACACCCACTCCCCCCGTTCATCAAGGCCTTGATCCTGAAGCTGTTTCAGGAAGTCAGGGCCCCGCCCCCGAAACACCGCTTCATGAAGCTTTGTGAGCTCCTTGGCAAACACAAAGGACACCTCGACCCCGGACTCTTCACACCAGCCTTGAAGGCTCAAAAGGGTATCCTTGATTCGATGCGGGCTCTCAAAGAAGATCCAGTTCGGACAAAGAGCCGCTTCCTTCAAATCCGTTAACAATTGAAAGGCTTCCACCTTCGTTCTCGGGAAAAATCCATGAAAATACAAGGAACTACCGGTGAATCCCGCAATAGAAACCAGCGCCGAGAGCGCAGAGGGCCCTGGAACCGGCTCACAGCTGATCTGGGGAAAGTCCTGAAGAAGGCTCATCAGAACCGCTCCGGGGTCGCTCAGCCCTGGAGTCCCCGCATCGGTCACCACGCCAATCCATTGCGCCTTGGCCTGAACCCCCTGAAGCAGCCCCCTCAGTTCTGACTCCTTGGAGTGCTGATCTACCCTTCGAAGGCTCTTGCCCTTGATGCCAAGCGAACTCAGTAGGGCTTGGGTGTGGCGAGTGTCCTCGCACCAAAGCTCATCCACTGCGCGCAAAGTTTCAATGGCCCTCTCGCTCAGATCAGAGAGATTTCCAATGGGAGTCGCGATCATTGAAATCCGGGGCAAATTCTGCCGATTGTCTCCTGTTTCAGTCCTTGGCATTCTGTCAGAAGGTTACTTTTTAAGGAGTGAAAATGAAAGCACGAATCAAGAACACCAACGAATCCATCATCATCTCGCTTGACGGCAAAGTGGACTATGAAACCCAGGACGAAGTTTGCAATCTGATCAATCGAACCGTATCCCAAAATCAGAATCGAACCGATCAAAGCACAAAGAAGATCATTCTGAACCTGAAAGAACTCGAGTTTGTCGGCTCAAGCGGCATCACCCAGTTCGTGCAGAGCTTAAAGGCAATTCATCAGCAGACCGACATCGTGCCAAAGTATTGTGGCGTTCGCTCGGAGTTCAAAAAAATCATGAAGGCCTTTGATGAAACCAACGAGTTTGATTTCTACGATGACGAGGCTCTGTCGAAAAAGAACGGCAAGGCCATTCTCGAGCAGTAGGCTAAAACACCACAAAACCCTTTCTGTGATTCATCTCCTCCCCCTCCCATGAAATGAGGTCGATCCTGATTTCTCGCGCATGCCCTGAATATCGTGCAAGATAGGCTCGGCATGCGCGCTTTAATCTGATCAGCTTTGATCCAAGGATGCTCTCCTCAGGGCTCACGTATGACCTCGGGTCCCGCATCCGGACCTCGACAAACACCAAAACACCGCCTCGCAACGCGCCTTCTTCGCATACCAGATCCAGCTCCCCGCCCTTGAAATTCAAATTTCGCTCAAGAATTCGATATCCTCTGGATTTCAAATACTCCTCCGCCCGCCGCTCAAACCGCAACCCGATCGCCCTTTTGTGATCACTAATCCACATGGACTCTTGCCTTTGCGAGAACCATGCCCGTATGCTCGAAAATCATGAGCAAGGCCTTTACCAAAGAACAAGACGGGGATCAGGACGAGGATTCCGGATCAGGAATCGATGAGCAGATCGCCCTTCTCCCGAACCGCAAAAACTACATGACTCCAAAAGGGCATGAGCGTCTGAAAAACGAACTTCATGATTTGCTCTACAAGACAAGACCCGACCTGACCCAGGTCATTGCCTGGGCTGCATCGAATGGCGATCGCTCCGAGAATGCGGATTACATCTATGGCAAGCGGCGGCTTCGCGAGATCGATCGACGGATCCGCTTTTTGTCAAAGCGCCTTGAGATCGCGGAAGTGATCGACCCGAAGTCTGTGCGCTCTGAAAAAGTGCAATTCGGAGCAACCGTGACCTACAGCAATGAAGAAGGAGCTGTAAAAAAGATCCGAATCGTCGGGATCGACGAGTCCACGCCCAGCGACGGAAAGATCTCCTGGATTTCGCCCATCGCAAAGGCACTGCTGAATCACTCTGTTGGCGACACCCCGAGCTTTCACTCACCTAAAGGAGAGGAAGAGCTTGAGATCCTGAAAATCGAATACCTGGAAATCCTCTAAAGATCGCCGAGAAAGCCAAGCACCTTTTTAGCTAGCAACTCCTTGAAATTCTCATTCTCCGGAGCCCCGGGGAAAGGCGAGTAGAAATGCTTGGGAGAATCCTGATCATTTCTCCAAAGAAGCGAATACGCAGGCTTGATCCGAGGTACCAGGATCCCCATTCGCTTTGCAAACTGTCTAAGTCCGTCGCGCTCCATGGGCCAGGCAAAGTAATCGGTCCAGAACTTCGAATAAACGATCCCCTCATTTCCGAATTCCGTGATTGCAGGAATTTTTCCATGCTCCTCCGCCCAATTCAAAAGAGTCACCACATCGCCCTTCCACTCATCAAGGGGACTGACTCCAAAAAAATACAGGTTCTCGGGCATGGATTTGAAGTATGCATCCACTCCAAGAATGTCCACATAGCTGTCGCCCGGGTAGCGTTCGAAATAATTTTTCTCGATGTCGTTTGGAGAATACGCATACAAAAGGTTGTGCACACCTTTGGTTTTCAGGTAGTTCGCAGTGAATCTCCATATTTTTTTGTACTCCTCCGGAGTGCAATGAGTGTTGCCCCACCAAAACCAGAAATAATTGTGTTCATGCCAGGGCCGAAAAACAACGGGAACATCTTTTACGCGTCCCAGAAACGAAACCAGACGATCAAGCCTTTGGCGAAAGAGCGCTTGGAAATGCGCGTCGGATACGATTTTTTTTGCGGTTTCTCCTGAAGTATTCCAGGCATCGGAATCAGCTCCCGTCTCATCGAAATTCGGGATGTGCCAGGACATCGTGACCACACCCCCTTTTTGGTGAACCGCCCGCATCTGGCTCACGATCAGATCTTCGTTCCAGTTTCCGATTTCGGCGAAGTCATACCCGACAACCGCCGGATCCTTTCCAAATGCCTTGTGCAGATCTGATTCCGGCAAGGCACCCCGCCAATCCGAGTTACTCTGCAAACGCCACCCTCTACCCTCGTGAAAACCATTCTGGTGGCCATAAAGAATCTTGCCGTTCTCAAAATCGCGTGAGAGCCGAAAGAGTTTTCGATAGAGTCCCTTCACTTCCGGGGATGCAAGCGGGTCGACCTGGGCAAGTCCAGAGAGTGGAACCATCAGAAATGGAATCAAAAGCAGAATCGCCTTACGGATCGAAATTTCCATGAATTTCGTTTAGCAAGGGATGTGCCGAGCTTGAAATGCATCCTATCGGATTAAATAAATTAAAAGTGTATAATTATTAAACAGAATTGGTTTATTTTACAGGGTTGGCGGCAAGTGCTTCGACCCGAAGACGGGAGGTCTGAATTCCCGCCTTTTTTAGTTCGGCTTGCGCACGCATCAGAATGTCATCCACGATGATGTACTGCTGATTGTAGTGAACAATCGGATAAAAAAGCCGGTAGAGCGCCCCCCGCTCCGTGATTTCCCGAAGCATCACAAGATGGGGCAGCTCTTGGAGAACCCCGGGGGTTTCGCGCAGGACCCGGTGAAGAATCTCCTTCACCTTCACCTCATCCGCACCTGGATCAAGCGTGAGATTGAGCCCCCGATGAATCGGCTTTTTGCGGGCGGAATAATTCGAGACATCCGACTGCGCGACCAGTCGATTGGGAAGAGTAAGCACTTCATCAAAGAAGCCAAAGAGGATCGTTGCACGCCAAGTGATCTCATGAACTTCTCCGACAAAAACCTCACCATTTGGCCCATGCACCTCGATCCAATCGCCAATCTCATAGGGCTTGTCGAACTGGAGCGCAACTCCCGCAAAAAGATTTCCAAGAGTGTCCTGAAGCGCAAGACCTAGCACCACCGACACGAGTGCAGAGGTCGCCAGAAGCGGCGCCCAGCGCACCCCAAACACCGAAGTGGAAAGCCACGCGGCAAGGAAGATCGAAAATACCAGCGTGACGAGATTCACCAGCAGCACCGGCACACCCGCCGTCATGCTCTTATAAAAAAGGTATTCGAACACAAGAATCTTGGTGATCCGAACGAGCACCAGGGCGCCAAAGCCGGCTGCGACCATGCCGACGTACGGGTAAAACCGTTCAAGCATGGAAGCCTGATTTTGGATCAGAAACTGCAGAAGCCAAAAAAACACGAAAATAAAATACGCGCTCAGGAGTTCTGCAAAGAGCTTTCGGATCATCTGATGCCTCGAAGGATTCACCTTCCGAAGAAGCATCCGGTAAATCACATACGCAACGGCTCCAAGAACGCTCAATACAATGAGCGGCTCAAATCCAAGCAGATCCTGCAAACGCTCTTTCACACTTTCCATATCAGACCCACCTATCTTCCACCTGGGGCCTGGTCATCAGATGACTTACCCCTTGTTCCGCCGTCCACTCCCCTTCCAAAATCCGATACACTGATTCCGTGATCGGCATCTCGACTCCCCGAGAGCGCGCAAACTCATAGACAATCTTGGTCGTCCGAACCCCTTCTGCAACCTGACCGAGTTCCGCAATCACATCCTGAAGGGTTTCGCCCTTGGCAAGGTGGTAGCCCACCCTAAAATTCCGGGATTGGCTCGAACTGCAAGTTGCGATCAGATCCCCCATCCCGGAAAGGCCAAGGAAGGTTTCGGGAGTGGCACCCATGGCAACTCCGAACCGCACCATTTCGGCAAGCCCTCGGGAAAGGAGCAGAGATTTCGTATTCCAACCAAGACCTTTGCTCTCCAGAATTCCACTTGCGATCGCAAAGATGTTTTTCAAAGTCCCGCCCCACTCCACCCCGACCAGGTCATGTGTCGTGTAGACACGAAAGCGCTCGGTGGTGAAAATCTCTTCTCCCGCCTCCAGCACATCATCAAACTTGGATGCGACCACGGTGGCAGCCGGTTCACTTTTTGCAATTTCTCCGGCAAGGTTTGGACCGGAGATCGCACCGATCCGAAGAATCGGGATTTCCTCTTCCAACACTTGCGAAATCCTCTTCAGGCTCTGCTCTTCAATGCCCTTGGTGGCATGCAGGACAATCTCATGCCCCTTGAAGAAGGGGGCAACCACTTTGGCCTGCGCCCGGGTTGCATGCGAAGGAAGAGCGAAAATCACCAGATCAAGACCCCGCTCAAACGCCTTTTCAAAACTGCTCACCGCCCGGATCTTGGAATCGAGCACAAGGTCCTTCACGTAATTCGGATTCATCCGGGTCGAATTCATCGCGCGTGCCTGATCCTCAGCGCGCACGTAGAGCGTAACCTCCGAGCAATTCCGGGCCGCAAGATTCGCAAGCACCGTGCCGAAGCTCCCCCCGCCGAGTACGGCAACTCTTGAATTAGACCAAAAACCCTTTTTCATCGGTATCTCCCGCGAAATCCGATCCGAATCCATATCCGGTCAGGCGATTTCGATAGTAATAAAGCAAGTTCATGTCGTCTGTGGCAAAGGCCCCGTCCTCGAGCTTCACAACCTTGGCATCATGGAAGAGTCCAAGCTGACGCACTCCGTCCTCGACCCAAATCTTCACATCCCCGCAATGAAGCGGATTTGAAAGATGCAATCGTCCCTGATCGGAGGCGTCTTTCACGAGTTTAAAGCTCCGCTCCGCCTCCTCAAAAAATCGGGCTGCAGGGACCATGCGCTGGGCGCGAGAGAGACGAAGGAACCGGAACAAATCAAGGCCTGGATAGCTTTTCTTAAGCGCCTCAAAAAGGGAATACGCGACCAGATGCGAGCTCAGTACCACGTTCTCGGCGTGGTAGCGCTCTGAAATTTTTTTCCCAAGAAGCGCCGTGTATTCGCGATCGCGCTGGGGAACCGCCATCACCTCACCCTTTGTCATGAAATACCGCTTGGGATCAATCTGCGTACCGTTTGGTCCGAGAGAAATCCCGTTTTCATCGACGAAATTCCCGAAAACATCGAGCGGCCGTCCCACCCGGATCCACATTTCGGAGCGGGTCGAAAAGAGCTTCCAAAAAAAGTTCATGATCTTGAAAAACGGTACCGCTTCGCCTCCATCGTTTGGCATGAAACGGTGCTTGCCTGCGGATTCAAGATAATCCTCGATCAAGGAAGAGGCCTCGAAAACAAAGGGGTAATTCATCACCATGGGAACCACATAAATATTGGGATTCGGATGCCCCTCCTGATACCGCTCGAGTTGAGCCTGAAGAGCGGTGCCCAGGAGTCCAAGCTTCAAGTGGCTTTCGATTGCACCGGACCTCACCCGGCCTCCGGCAGGAAAGAAAATGCTATGAATCCCGCGCTTTAAAATACTGGTCGAGTAATTCTTAAGCGCATTCTTATACACTTGACTCGATTTCTGGCGATCCACCGTATAGGCACCAAGTCTTGACATCGAGAAGCTCAGCAGCGGATTGCTGAAAAGATTGAGTCCCGCTCCATAGGCAAAGGGTGGCAGCGACATCAGATGGATCACATACCCGATCAACACACTGTCGATGTTGCTCAAGTGCGTGGGTACCAAAAGAATCGTCCCTTTTTTCGAAAGACGCTGGAGGTGCTCCACCTGCCCCACCACACGCAATCTGCTTTGAAGACTCTCACTCATTCCGAAAGGAGAAAAGCGCTTCACGCTTGCCGCATTCAGAAGCCAGCTGAAAAACCATGGAACCATGCGGATCGCGAAATCGTACATTTTCGGCTCGAAGTTTCCGCAAATCTCCACCGCAAAATGTTCGGTGAATCGCCGTAACAAATCCCGGTTGTCCTCGAGTCCGACCGTACCCTTCAACCTGCCTTGGATCTCTCCGATGAATTTCCGGTCCCGTGCGTTTCTCGACGCAAGATTCGGGGAACTAAACCAGCTGGTGCGTGCCTTTCGGATCCGGATTCGTTCCTGATAGAGGGTCTCCTCGATCAACATCCGAGGATCGCCGCGGGACAAATCCCCCATTGTGCGCCGAACCACTTCCTCAATGATCGATTCGCGATAATCGCGATCATCCAAACGGTAAATTTCTCCCCGGACTGCAGGATGATGCTCAAAGCGAACTGCGGGATTGGACCCGGTGCGGGGATCAATGATCATAAGGTTCCATTCTCATCTTTTTTTATTCTCTTCCATGCCTTGAGGTGAGTAAAACAGAAAGTAGGATCAGTCCGGCACCAACCCACTGACCCAGCGTCAAATTCTCGTCAAGAAAGAGTGCCGCAAGCGCAAGAGTGAACACCAGCTCAAGAGTCGAGAGAAGAGCCGCCCGAACCGCTCCCACCCGCTTCATCCCTGCGTACAAGGTCGCAAAGGGCAAAACGGTCGAAAAAACAGAAAGTCCTGCAATCGCCAAGATTGCTTGCTTTCCTGACTCTGGAAACGCGGGCGCTCCGTTGAGCATTTCTACTCCCGCAAGAATCGCAAACACGAACAAACTGCCCGCCACCACCCCGCTGCTCACCCAAAGCGGATCTGAATCCCTCGTGACCCGATTGCCGACCAGAATGTAAACCGCATACCACCCCCCTGTAAGAAGGCCTGCAATCAAACCCGTGGGATCGGAGAGCGGTGAATTCGTGGACTGCGAAGCACTCCCAAACACACCTGCAGTGAGAACACTTCCCAGGAGCGCAACACCGACGAGAAATCCGCCCCGCAAGCCCATTTGCTCCTTTAGAAAAAAATGGGAAATCAAGGCCACAAAAGCCGGATACAAATAAAGAAAAATTCCGGTCAGTGCAGCTCCAAAATGCTCCAGAGTCACAAAAAACAGGGAGGCCTCAACTCCGATGCCAATCACCCCAAGTCCAAAAGAAACGAAAAGCGTTTTCAGGGGCGGCCTGCCTCCTTTCGTCGAGAAAACCAGGAGAACCATCAGGGGAAGCGCAAACAGAAAGCGGTAAAACAGGGCCAGATTCCGGGATAATCCGGCAGCAAAAGCAAGCTTTCCAAAGATTCCAAGGGTGGCGAATCCAAAACTCGATGCAATGACCAGAAATGACCCCATGAAACATTTGTATCGGTCGCATGCTTCCATTACAATCCCCGAAAGTGAAACCGCTTCAATTCCCGCTCCTCGACTACGACATGCTTACGACCATCGAAAAGATGGGGTCGATTCCACTTCATCTTTGGTCGATCCGGAACATGGATCGCGCTCTCGATGATCTGTGCCTCCGTTACGCCCCTGAAACTCCCGAAGAGGAGTCGAGACTTCTGGACCTTTGTCCCTACTTTGCGACCATCTGGCCTTCGGCTCGTGCTCTGGGAGCCTTCATGAGTGAACGTAAATCCCGCTTCACCAAAAAATCGGGGATCGAGGTTGGATGCGGTCTCGGCCTCCCCTCCATTCTTGCGGCAAAGATCGGCTCCTCGGTGCTGGCTACAGACTTTCATCCGGATGTACCCTATTGGCTCGAAAAAAATGCAAGCCTGAACCAAGTCAAGATTCCCTATGCTCACTGGGATTGGACCAATCCAAAACCCGGTTCTGAAATCCGGCTTGGATCGTATGACTTCGTGCTTGCAAGCGATGTTCTTTATGAGCGGCGCCATCCGGCAGATCTGGTTTCAGCTCTCAGCCGACTCATAGCGCCGGGCGGATCGATTTTTTTATCAGATCCTGGAAGATCTTATTTGAAGCCTGCACTTGAAGAATTTGAAAAGCTTGGATTTCAACGCGCCGACTTCATTTTTGAAGTGGAGGAAAGCTCGCATCTGCCGGAACATCGGCTTGAGAAAAAGAGGAGCATTCAGGTTTTTGAGTTTTCATGCTAGGGTCGCCCCATGAAAAAGAAAATCGCAGTCATTCTTTGCGGATCCGGATTCAAAGACGGCTCTGAAATTCATGAATCCGTTTTTACCCTGAACGCACTCTCCGAACACGGTGCCGACTATCAATGCTTTGCACAGGATGCCCCCCAGGCAGATGTAGTGGATTGCTTGAGCGGACAGGCGATGAGCGAATCCCGCAATCAGCGAGTGGAGTCGGCGCGAATCGCGCGCGGAAACGTGAAAAAACTTTCCGATCTTGATCCGGCACAGTTCGATGCTCTGATTCTTCCCGGAGGATTTGGCGCAGCAAAGAATCTCTGCGATTACGCATTCAAGGGAATCTCAGCCACAGTCAAGCCCGAAGTTGCACAAGCGTTGGATGGGTTTAAAAAACTGAAAAAACCCATTGGGGCAATTTGCATCGCCCCAATGGTGCTTGCTCTTCATTTCAAAGGCAAAGGACTCCACCTCACCCTGGGATCGGCGGACGCTGATCTCGAGGCTCAACTAAATAACCTTGGTCATCACCACAAGGCCTGCAAAGTCACTGAAACTTGCGTCGATGAAGCAAACCTCGTGGTCAGCACTCCCGCATACATGCACGTGACCCCTGCGATTCACGAAGTGAATCAGGGAATCAAGAACCTGGTCGGATCGGTGCTTTCGATGATTTGAGGATCAGGCTTTTTACAGTTTCATTCTCGCCTATATCTTTTTTCTGAAGCTGCCGCCTGAGTCCTGAAATGGTGTCGAGTGGCCACGATTTCTGAAACAGGTTCACCACCCACTTCGGAATCGCACCTTTCGGATCCGCATGAATCTCGCATGTAAAAAAAGTCTTTTTTTCTTCCAGAAACTTCAGCACAAAAGTGCTGTCAATCAGGGCTCCTCGAACCACACCCGAGAGCGGTGGTTTTTTCTCGTTCTCGGCTGAATTCATCTTGATGGTGAGCGTAGGCTCGGGCTCCGCCTTGAAACTCACCGTAGAATGAATCACAAAGTCACGATCCTGAAGGGGCCAGGGGGTTTTCGTTCGATTGTACTCCCACCGGTCGGACTCACTCAGTTTTTCGATGTTATAGGTCTCCACCACATCCGCCATCCATTCTTTCTCGCGCTCGACTGCTTCCAAGACTCCTGCTATACGAGCCATGGAGTCCTCGATCAAAGCCTCGCCCCTGAAGGCCACCACGGGAGAATCCGGTACCTCTTTTCGTAGCGTCACCACTCCGTCAGAATCCCCGATCTTTTCCCATTCCCCGAGCGCGGCAAATGTCGCGTTCGATCCGAAGAGCATGAAAATCATCATCACAAACAATTTCTTGTGCATACCGGTGTTCTCTCGAACGAAGCTGCAGAAAGCAAGGCAAAGTTTGCCGGCCTCCCCATGATCATTGTGTTTTACCCTAAGAGAGTGAAAATCTTAGCCTGTTTTTCGTTATTGACCCTTTTGATTTCCGGACAGTCCGGTTTTGCTGGCAATTGTGATTGCGCCGAGGACCCTTTGGCGAATGGCGGTTGCGGCCTCAAACCAAAAGGCATGTCGACCTCCGCTCCTTTTTCAGAAAACGAGTGCAGTTCGGATGTTTTCAGCCGCGATTTTTTCCAGGGAATGTTCACTCCTCTTCAAAAGACAAACAAAGAAAGCCTGAATACAACATTCGTGTCGAAATCCAAGCGCGACCTCATCAATTACCTGAGCTGCTATCGCGAGAACGACAAGCAGTTCTGCCATTTCAAGAAATCACTCTCTCCCTATGTGGCCTACGCATGCGAAGTGACGAGCCTTCCTCTCTCCGTAGAAAGTTGCCTTTTGATGAAGGAGAGTTCATTTGATCCGAAGGCCTTGAGTGGCGTCGGAGCCACCGGGTATGCACAACTCATGCCGGAC
>CANGWP010000069.1 GCA_947457605.1 Bdellovibrionales bacterium
ATCTCTTGAGCTTCAACTTGACTCCAGGTTTTTCATCCGACTCTTTGAAGCCGCGCAAAACAAGTATTCGGGTAGCGCCCATACCCAGGCTTTTGTTTTTCCCGAAAAGTTTGAGAACGAAGAAAAGGCGAGGGTTTTTCAAAGAGACCTTCGAAGCATACTTATCCGAAACAATGCGGAGAACCTACGCGAGGATTTTGAACCCTATCTTTTGGACCACAAAGCCAAGGGAAACCGTCTCCGGCTGGGATTCGGACCATTCTCGTGGGTGCGAAGACACAATTTCCACAAGATCGAGATCACCCCACCGGTTGATCCTGAAAATCGCTATCAACCCGAGGCCCATAAACGAACAATCATCGAAGGGCAACTCACAAGGGTCCTCGGCACGGATCCTTGGGGGTTTCTTGGTGCGGCAGCTCGGACAATCGAGCCGCTCTTGAACCTCGGCTCGAGCTTCAAAGGTGATGATCCCTCTTCAAACTTTCTTGGAAAGTCACGGACCTTTCTCGTAAACACTCAGCTGGAGACCACCCCTGGCAAAGATGCTTTGCATTTCATGAAAATTGAAAGAGCTTTCACGGGATGGTCCCTTAGAAAATCCCGTCTCCTCAGGCTGATTCGGAAACTCTCGGCGGAAGTGGCGGAGCATCAACCCGGGTCAGCACTCATCAATCCTGATGAATTCTCCCAGACCCGCAAGGTTCAGGCCTATCGCCTTAGCTGGAATCTCTTGATCTACCCCAAGGGAATCGAACGCATGGTGGATCTTCTGAACGCTGAAAAGACGGGGACTCTTCATGCTCAACAATTGCTCATTCAACAGATCGGAGAAGAAACCTACCACAATTACTGTTCCTCCCACGGACTGGACCCCAAGGCAAGTCGCGGACCATACTCAAGGCAGGATATCCCTCTTCAATACGGAACTGTGCTCGAATCCTCAAAAGGACAGATCACCTATCTTGGCTGCGTTACTCCGTTCATGCTCGAGATTTACAATTTACGCTCCCGCTTTTCGGGCGGAAACTCATCCCTCTTTCGGAAGGCCAACCATGAAGATGAGGCGAGGACGAAAATCCGTCAACTGAACCTGATTGCATCCATGCTTTCACAGCACGGCGATGCGGGCGATCTGATCGGTCTGGTGGGAAAAGAAAACTCCTTCTTTCAGGCTCGAGTCAGTGGATATCGCACCAAAGACGAGAACGGGGATAGCGATTATTTCTCGAACACCATCGGCTTGATTGATCAGGAACTCCTCACCGGTCCACTTTCAGACGTTGCGGCAGGAAGCAAGATTTCGAGCAATGAAATCGAGGCAAGGTATCTTTCCAATGGCTATTAAAGTCATCTTACTTGTTCTCACGCTTTTCCCCCTTCCCTGTTTTTCCGGGAATCTTTCGCGACTCTCCTGGGGAATGGAAAATACCGGTAAGTCCCAGCAATTCTTGATTGATCATTATACCTCGGGGGTCATCGAAGGAGTTGCCGGTGAAGACATTCGTCCGTTGCAAAAGTACAATTCTCCTCGCAGTCCCGTGATGGTTGCAGTACTGGATACCGGAGTGGATGAAACCCATCCGTCCCTTGAAGGTGCCCTGGTAAAACCCGGCTTCAATGCAATTGACGGCTCTACCAATGTGCGGGATTCCCACGGGCATGGCACGCATATTTCAGGGATCATCGCAGGGCGCTCGGGAAAAAGCGGATTTCAAGGAGTGAGCCAAAGTGCGCTCATCCTCCCCATCCGTGTTATCCAAAGCGGACCAAACGCACCCATCAGGCCGCAGGATCTTTCCAGGAATGCGGGCACGGCCCTAACGGAAAACGTTGCCCGGGGAATGGTTCATGCAATTGAACGGGGAGCGAGGATCATTCATCTCTCCCTTGCATGGCCCGCAACCATCCGAAGCGCAAGTGTGGATCTCGCGATCGCCTTGGCAAAAAGCCGTGACGTCTTGATTGTCGCCTCCGCAGGGAATGACTCCACCGATGCGCTTGTGCAGCCCTGCATTTATTCCGAAGTCATTTGTGTGGGAGCACACGGTCCTGACGGCGCTTTCACACACTTTTCGAATTTCGGCCCGATGGTGGATCTGCTCGCCCCTGGGATCTCGATTTTAAGCACTTGGCCCACAACTAAAGCTCCCGTGACCTTTGCAGGGCAGATTGGATACGAATTCCGCAACGGCACCTCGATGTCTGCTCCCTTCGTTACCGGAGCACTGGCAGAGCTTCTGTCTCTTGGGCATTCCCCGCGGGAAGCGGCAAACCGGATTCTTCTCTCCACCCGCCCCACTAGCCTGCAATCGCGATTCAGAGCGGATGTGGTGGGAGCCAACTCAAGAGCAGTCGACCCATTGGTTAAAACCAGCCGCTTTGGCAATCTGGACTTGGGGGCAGCAGTCCAAATCAAGGAATCTTCCTTCATCGTGCCGGATTCAAAAGCTCCGGTGACCATCGAGTGGAATGGAAGGAGCACAACAGCACAATTCACCGTTGCCTTCATCAATCGCTGGAGAGATGCCAGGGATGTTTCCATCTTGGAAAATGGACGCATTCATAGGTTTGATTCCGTCCGATCAAATGAGCGCATAGAAATCAAGATCGAGCATCCAATTTCTGCAATGTCCGAATCCTCGACCAATATTCCAATCGAGGTTGGTGTCGCTCATGAGTCCTCCCGGACCTTTCAAATCCCCTTGTCCATGGTTCGAGTTCTTCGAGAGGACACAATCCCAAGCGAAGCGACCACTCATGCATTCCCTGGTTTCATCCCCGGGAATTCGATGAGTATTCGTTCCATGGTGCCCGTGTCGCCTCTGACTACTCAAAGCCATTTATTCTTAAAAGACTCTGATGCCGGTCTTTCGATTGTTAAACTGGAAGACAACCAGCCACTCATGCGGGTGCTTCTCGATGGCCTGATGGCAGATCAACTTCTAAATGCGTATGCGCTTCCGGATGGAACTTATCAGCTGATTTTCAATATTCAGAAGCCTTCGGAACTCAAACCCTCCTTTGCGATCATGGAACTTGATCCGAAGTTCCACCTTTACAGCCGCGTCGAGATGGGGACTGAGACAACCGTCCTCCCTGAGAATTTCAAATTCCTTCAACGAAACGGTCGGTTCATCCCCCACTTTGTTTCCATTGGATATACCCCTAAAATTGACCTCCCCCGTTTTGACCCTTGGAAGCCGAACCATAGAGATGAAAAAAAACTTCGCGTCTACTATCTGGATCAAACAGGCCTCAGAAATATTCCTCTCCCGGACAAGCTCACTCCACTCTTCCTACTCCCGGAAAATTGGATTCTTGCAACTTCTGGCAACGGGTATCAACAGAGCTATTCTTTGCACAAAATCAACGATGGACACATCATTGAGAGCAAGGACCTCGAGCTTCCTTCGTATCGAATGCTGACGGGCCTCTACGAAACCAGACCGCCCGTGGCCCTGAACATAGAGGAATCTGTGGAAACCTTTGTCGCCGGCAGATCCTCGCCCGGAAGCCTTCGAATATCGAACTTGAACCCGGGACCAGAGAGCGTGGACACCCGCCTGGAACGCCCGTCCCTGCTCGACTCCCTCATGTCAGTGATCGGTGTTTACAGGGAACTGGGAAAAACATCCTACTTTGCTGAGTCCCATTACGATCTGATTTTTTACCCTGGAGATCAAACCAAGCCCCTGGCAACCACATTGCGCCGGTACAGCTACATTCCATCCATGATCTTCGCCAAAAGTATTTTTCCTACTGCCGTTCATACGAAGAGCGGGACTGCGCTCCCCGGAGTGTATCTACCGGCAAGCGTGACCAATGATTCCATTTCCGAAGTATGGGTTGCAGACCGGGCACACAAGAAAATCTCTCACCCCCTGGGACTACGGATAAAGGCCTCCGGGACTTGCACAGCATCGGGAAACCTTGTTCCGGGAAGGAACAGAGTGCCTCCTAAAATGATTTTCTGGTGTGGAAACACAAGGGTTGATCTACCGATCACCATTCCCGAGTGAGTATTTCAATCTTCGCTATTGCCTCGTAGAAAGGCGCGTCTTCCTCAAAGAACGGCACTTCTGAGCGGACTCTTGCCTTGATTTTCTCAAGTCGCGGAGTTGTTTTCAAAGGAGCCAGCAAATCGAGTCCCTGGGCGCCGGCCATGACTTCCATCGCCAGAACACGTCGAACATTTTCAATGACACGCAAACACTTTCTCGCGGCCCACGCACCCATACTGACATGATCTTCTTTGTCTGCGGAAGTTGGAATGGTGTCCACCGAAGCCGGGTGACAAAGAGTCTTGTTCTCACTGACAATGCTTGCAGCTGCCACCTGAACAATCATGAAACCACTGTTGATTCCGGACTTCTTTATGAGAAACGCGGGCAAATCAGAAATTGCCGGATTGATGAGCTTCTCGATTCTTTGCTCCGAAATGGACCCAATCTCCGCCATCGCGATCGAGAGATAGTCCATGGCCAGAGCAAGGTACTGACCATGAAAATTTCCCCCGCTCAGAATCTGGTTTTCATCAACGAATACGAGGGGATTGTCTGTAACCGAATTGATCTCACGCTCCACGATCTCCCGAACAAACTGCAAGGTATCGAGAGTTGCACCATGAACCTGCGGGATGCACCTGAGCGAATACGGATCCTGTACTTTTCCGCATCCCTCATGACTCTTTGCAATCTGGCTCTTTCCAGGATGAGCCAGGAGCTCTCGAAACATGCGAGCCACCTCGATCTGGCCTGGATGAGGACGTACTGCATGGATCTTCTCATCAAAAGCCGTAGTGGTGCCGCGGAGTGCCTCAAGCGTCATTGCTCCGGCATGAAGTGCGACTCTAAGCAGCTGCTCGGAATCGTTCACCGCAAACACAGCAAGGGCCGCCATGAACTGAGTTCCATTGATCAGCGCAAGCCCCTCTTTTGGGCCCAATATTACAGGCTTGAGTCTTCGGATCTTCAACGCCTGCGAGCCACTCATCCATTCCCCATCAACAAGAGCCTTGCCTTCTCCGATCAAGACAAGCGCCAAATGCGCAAGGGGGGAAAGATCTCCACTGGCGCCGACACTGCCTTGCTCAGGGATAAAAGGAACAATGTTGTGATTCAAAAGATCCAGCAGACCGCTCACCACCTGCAAACTCACTCCCGAGTTTCCCTGAGTGAGGGTTGCAGCACGCAATAGAATCATCGCCCGCACCTGCTCCCGACTTAAAGGAACGCCGGTTCCCACCGCATGCGAGCGAAGAAGGTTCACCTGTAGTCTTGCAAGATCCTTTTCCTCAATCCTTACATTCGAGAGAAGTCCGAAGCCGGTATTCACGCCATAGATCGTTTCGCCTGAGCTCGCCTTTTTCAAAAGGTATCGATTTGATTTCTCGATCCTTTTGATCGCGGCATGAGAAAGGCTAACTTGCACACCCCCCCTCGCAACTTTCACCACATCTTCAATGGCGAGCTTTTTCTTCCCCAGCTCGAATGTCTTCATCGAATCACCGCTTCCAATTCTTCCCATGCCTTTTTCCGGTCCTTGGCTCCGAAGATTGAGGATCCTGCCACAAAAACCTCAACCCCTGCCGCGCGACATGCTTTGGCCGTTACCGGATTGATGCCTCCATCAATTTCAATCAGGAAAGAGTGCCCTTTGGTACGCTTCATCTCCGCAAGCCACTTCACTTTCTCAAGAGACTCTTGCATGAATCCCTGCCCCCCGAATCCGGGCTCCACACTCATCACCAGAACAAGATCAAGGTCTCCGAGAAATGGCTCAAGGGATCGCACCGGCGTTGCCGGCTTGATTGAAACCCCGGCTTTCTTTCCGGACTCTCGGATCATTTGAAGATGCCCGGTAACGTTTTCAACCGCCTCGAGGTGAAATGTGATTACATCTGCTCCGGCCCGAAGAAACCAAGGAATCATCTTGGCCGGTTCATTCACCATCAAATGACAATCAAGGATACTTTTGGTTTTCGGTCGAATCGAGCTGACCACAACCGGTCCAATTGTCATATTTGGAACAAAGTGTCCATCCATGACATCCACGTGAAGCCAATGGGCACCGAACGACTCGACTTCCTCAATCTCGCTCTGAAGCTTTGAAAAATCGGCGGACAAAATGGATGGTGCAATGATCATGGAACAACTCCCTCTTTGAGCTGAAGTGGCAACTCAATGCCCCTCCCCTGAAGCCCATTCAAAAAATCCTGTCCGCTCACCGGTTTTTTTCCCTCTTCCTGCACTTCAAGAACCTGATAGGATCCGTGTCCGCACTGAAGAAACAACTCCCCTCCGAAAGTATGAAGGGTTCCGGCAGGGCCGGGTCGGCCGGGAGTAAAGCTGACAAGACGCCCTTTTTTGATTTTGATTTTCAAGCCGGAACTGGTTTCAATTCGTGTTCCAGGCCACGGGTTCAGGGCACGAACCGCAAGATCCACTTCGCGGGCGCTCTTTCGCCAATCTATCAGCTCCATTTCCTTCTGAAGCTTGTGCGCATAAGTCACTTTTTCCTCGTCCTGAGGAACTGCCCGCAAGGCACCCTCCATGACTCCCTTCAGGGTTGGAACAATGAGTTTTGCTCCGATTTCGCTCAAACGATCGTGTAGGGTTTCGGCGGTGTCTTCCGGAAGAATCGCTGTACGCTCCTGAAGAAGCATGTCGCCTGCATCCAGTTTTGGAACAATCCTCATAGTCGTGATTCCGGTCTCGGAATCCCCTGAAAGCAGAGCCCACTGGATGGGCGCTGCCCCCCTCCACCTGGGAAGAAGAGAGGAGTGGATATTGATCGTGCCGTATCGGGGTGCCTCGATCACGGGAAGTTTCAAAATCTGCCCATACGCGACCACAACAATGAAGTCGGGCTCCAGAGCTCGAATCCGTTCGATTTCCTCCGGAACAGAAACCTTCTCCGGGGTGAAGACCGGAATTCCGGCTTGAAGAGCAACATCTTTCACCGGGGATGCCCGCATCTTCATTCCTCTTCCCACCGGACGATCGGGCTGGGAATAAACCGCTACCACTTCTGCTGCGCTCAGGAGCGCCTTCAGTGCGGGCACTGCAAATTCAGGAGTTCCCATGAAAACAACTCTCATGATCCCTCTTCCAGTTTCCGCGCCTTGATCAGTTTCTTTTTTGCGAATTCCTTTTTCAACTGACTCAACCGATCAATGAACAAGGTTCCCTCGAGATGATCCATCTCATGCTGCAGACAAACCGCAAGCAAACCCTCCGCATCCAATGTTTTTGTAAGCCCATCGATATTCTGATAGCGGACCTTGATGATTTCAGATCTTTGCACCTCGGCAGTATAATCCGGCACCGACAAACAAGCCTCCTTCATGGAGGATTTCCCCTCACGAAAGACAATCTCTGGATTGATCAAGATCAGGGGGTTTTTGCCGGAGATGATCTGGCCGTTTACCACTTCCCCCGCGGGTACCGGATCTCCGGGCTTAAGATCTTCGGGATCGGTAACTTCATACTCGGTGTCCACCACAATGATCCGCTCGAGAATTCCTACCTGGTTGGCAGCAAGTCCAATTCCCGGAGCGTCGTACATGGTTTCGAGCATGTTGTCGGCGAGCTTGAAATAGTCCTTCCCGACCCTCTCGATGGGGATGGCCTTCTTTGCCAAAACAGCATCTGGAAATGTGTAAATTTTGAGTTTTGCCATGAAATCAGACTTTCATTCGTCTTAGCAAATAGAGCGCTAAAAAGCCAAAAATTACCGAAGGAGCCCATGCCGCCGCCGCCGGAGGCAGAGCGCCATTTTGCCCCAGGGACATGGAGATGGAATAAGAAAGCCAATAAAAAAATGTGATGGCAAATGCGATCACAAGATCCTTGCCTGTTCGTCCCTCCCGCCCCCGCGAGACGGCGAAAGGAATTGCCAAAAAAAACATGATCAGCGGGATGAAACTCATCGAGAACCGGGACTGGAGCTTCACTTCGAGACCCTTCGAGTCAATTCCGCTTTCCCGATTGGAACGGATGAACCGGATCAGGTCCTTGATTCGGAGGCGGTCCACCTCTTTCTCAATCATCTTGAAGTCTTTGGGAGTCTCCCGAATGGTAAGGCTGCGACTGACAAAACTCTCGCTTTCGGGAAAGCCCGTTTTCGGATTGAAATTGGTCTTTCGCCCTTTTCTCAACTCCCAGGAATCTCCCTTGAAAACGGCCTCTTCTGCCTGCAACTCTTCCTTCAAATTGAATGCATCATCAAACTCGTAAACTCCGATGCCCACGATTCGACCATGCTCCGGGTCGAAATTTCGAAGGTGATAGATATACCGATTGGAGCGGTACCAGATCTTTTCCTGTTTCACGTCGAGATAGAAATCCTGGCGTTTCTTGATCTCCTTCCAATAAAAAAGACTCTTCTTTTCATTCACTGCCGGAAGGATCCTGTCCTGCATCACCAATGACAAACAACTGAAAACAAAAACAATGGGAAACAGAACGCTCATCACCTGTTGGATCCCGATTCCAATGGAATAGCAGGCCACCAATTCATTGGTTTTGCTCAATGCGGAGAGCGTTAGAATGGTCGCCATCAAGACGGCCGGAGGGGCCACCATGACCCACATTCCCGGGAGATCATAAAGGTTCATGATGACCTTTTGAGCTAAAGTATAATCATTGATCTGGGTGATTACAGATTGAAAAAAGAAAAGCACCACCAGTCCCGAGGTGGACAGGACCAGGTTCCGAAAATAGGCGCCAGTAATGTATCGAGCTAGTATTTGCATGAAATCAGAGTTAGCTTGTTGTCATTATGGCAGAAGAGATCAAAGAGGGACAGCCGTTAATCCCCACACCTTCGAAGAAAAAACTGATTTGGGAGAATATTGTCTCCATGGGCTCAGCCCTTCTCCTGGTTCTGGTGATCCGTTCCAGTGTGATCGAGGCATTCAAGATTCCATCCGGCTCCATGATTCCAACCCTTTTGATTGGAGACCAGATTTTTGTAAATAAGTTCTCCTATGGACTCAGAGTTCCCTTTACGGACTGGATCGGAAGCCGCCCGCTGTACTTCATGCGCTTTACTCCCCCGTCCCGGGGCGACATCATCGTGTTCAAATACCCGGACCAGCCCGACATCTACTTCATCAAGCGAGTCGTTGCAATTCCGGGTGACACCATTGAAGTTAGGGAAAAGCGGGTTTATGTGAATGAAAAGCCTTTTGAGCAGGCCGAAATTCCGGCCGAGAAACTCACGGACCTCTACACTTCGATTGACAGCATGGGCACCGAAGGCTCTCGCGAGAACCTAAAGGTGGTGTACGAAAAGTTTGATCATGACCAAGGGACAATCATGGTGGACAAAAATCGCTCAACTCCTGAAACCATGGGGAAGGTCACTGTTCCCGAGGACAGCTACTTTGTCATGGGAGACAATCGCGATAATTCCCGCGATAGTCGTTTCTGGGACTCAACCCACTTCGTTCCCTTTGACAATATCAAAGGAAAGGCTGTGATCATTTGGCTTTCCATGTGCTTGTTTGGAGAAGAATGTGAACGCCTGAACTCACGAACCCACTTCGAGAGAATCGGCAAGATTCTCCACTAGTTGCGCGAATCTTTTTTGAAATCGATCCGGTGTCCGGATCAAAAGACGTGCCAACGTCGGCCCGAAGAAGTAGTACGCTCTCACAAAAGATCGTCCCGGCACTGACATCATCAAGCGCTCATCCCGGAACCTCCTCAAGTGAGGCAAGGTGCGGGAGGGCAAGTGTTCTTCAACCGCGGTTGCAAGAAAGCACTTTCCTCCGCCAAGCTGAAGATGAGCATTCTTGAATTCCTTCCGGTTCTTTGGATTCCCGTTCACGAGAAATTTCCGGATCAATTCGGCTGAAACGTGCTGAAACGGCGTCCCCCGGGAGAACATCACGAACCGGTCGAGGTAAAACCGAAACCTGTCGAATGCTTTTTTTCCGCCTTGATCATGGATTTTCGAAAGATCCCAAAACACGCCCGTTAGAAGCAGGAGTTCCGCCATTTCTTTCTTCGGGTCAAAATGCTTGGGCTGCAACTCATCCGGGCTCACGTCCTTCGACTTCTCCAGGATTTCGACGTATCCAAAATAATTGTGAAGAGCCTCTTTCAGATTCCCCTGCTTGTAAGCGGTCGCACCATTTCGGGAATATTCCATACGCTTGGCAAAAAGCTTGGCCGTTCTCTCACGCTTGGCCTTCTCCATCTGTGCTTGTACTTTTTTCCGTGTCCTGCCGGAAAGCGTCTTCTCTTCCACATGCCAAGTCTACGAATTATAGGGGTCCACGTCCACCACAAGATTGAATCCGGCGTCTGATGACATCTGCCGAACAGCCCTGGAAACTTTGAACAGCAAATCAAGCGTGGGGCTCTTGAAATAGAGATCAAAGCGGTATCGATTCTGGGCCCTGTACAAAAGAGCTTCGGAAGGACCCAAAACCCGATGCCCGAGGGCTTCGCCAAGTTCAGCGCGCACCTGCTCCCCCACCCGGGTCGCGAACTCCTTGCAGTTTTCCTCAAACTCATGCTCAAAGCGGTATCTCACGAGCCTCGAGTCAGGGGGGTAATGAAGCATTTTTCGCATATCGAGTTCATCCTCGATGAACTCCTGAAGCTTCCCCTCCCCCTTCAGAATTTGAATCACCGGGTGTTCCAGATCATATCCCTGAAGATAGACCCTGCCCGGGAGCTCGGCGCGACCGGCGCGACCGGAAACCTGAATCAGGGTTTGGAGTGCTCGTTCTGAGGCGCGAAAATCAGGCCACTTCAAAAGCGCATCGACACTTGCCACCACCACACAGGTCACTTTCGGGAAATCATGGCCTTTTACCAGCATCTGGGTCCCGATCAGGATATTCGCCTTGAGACTCCGGAACTCCTCCAGTGTTTCTTCGAGACGCTTTTGGGACGTGATCTGATCTCGATCGAGTCTCAGGGTCTTGGCCCCGGTCAATACCATCGCCAGATCCTCCTCGAGCGAC
>CANGWP010000070.1 GCA_947457605.1 Bdellovibrionales bacterium
GATCGAGGACAAATGCACCGGCTGCGGATTCTGTCTGCAGGTCTGCCCAAGCCAGGTGCCCGTGATGATCGAGGGCGAAGGGGCTGGAAGTTATACGACCCTCGTGCTTCCGTTTGCGGAAAAACCGGCACCCCAAAAAGGGGATCGAGTGGGGCTTCTGAGTCGGAAGGGCGAAGTGCTTGTCCAAGGCCGCGTGCTCGATCAGTTCCTGGACGGTCCTGTTCCCCTTTTCAAGGTCGAAACTCCTTCGCATTTGATCTGGGAAGTTCGAGGAATGCTTCCTCTGCAAGGAATCGAAGAAACCTCGAATAGCGAGGACTTTTATCAGGAGCGCGGGACGCGAGTGGAAGTGCAGATTCACGGGGAATCCAGACGAGTTCGTGAGGGACAGATGGTATCCGTTGCGCTCTTTGAGATCGGGATGGCGCGGCCCAATGATATTTTGATGTGCGAGGATGGAAGCTGCGGGCTTTGTCAGATTCAGGCGGATGGAGTGAAGAAATTTGCATGCGAAACCCAGATTCATCAAGGCATGGACATGCGATTCACCCGCGATCATCCGGCATCCTCCGAGCTTTGCCCTTGCGAGGGAATCACTTGCGCGCAGCTTGCGGAAAAGATCGAGTCGGTAAGGCCTGACACGCTGGAGGCCCTCTCGCAAGTGATCGAAGTGGGACAAGGAAAATGCCATGGGCTTTTGTGCAAACGGTCCTGGATTGATCTTTCTCGCACCGCAGGAGTGACCTGCGAGCGCTACAATGCCTGGTCCTTTCCTTGGGGGGATTGGACAGTTAAATAGTTGATTTAATTAAGATAAAAAATTGACGATCAACCAACTTTTTTTGTTGCGTATTGATGCGTTATTTATTAAACTGTCGTTATGGAAAATGTAAGTAAGAAAAGTTTAGCAAAATCTCCAAACTGGGTAGGCTCTTTCATCCGTCAAAAGCGCGAAGCAAAGGGTCTCTCGCAAAAAGAACTCGGCCAAAAATTCGAGCCAGCAGTTACCACTCAGTTCGTTTCGAACTTGGAGCGCGGAATCACTCCGATTCCCGCAGTGCACATCCAGGCACTCGTTCGCTCTCTTGAAATCAACGAAGCAGAGTTGATGGTGCTAATGGAGAAGGAATACGCGGCCAAGCTCACCAACAAGATCGCAGGGCACCAGATGGACCACGGCGAGAATTCTCCAGCAGTTCTCGTGATCGCCCGCCAGGACGAAGAGTTCTTCAAGTGGGTGGTTCAGAGCTTCAATAACCTGAGCGACGTGGATCGCGCACAATTCAAGGCACAGCTGAAGAGCTGGTTTGAACTCAGCCTGAAGAGAGCGTAATTCCAGGTTCCATGGTGAACTCAAACTTTGGCAAGAGCGGGCATCCTCGAACACGGGGGGCTCGCTCTTCCTTTTTGGATGAGCCGAATCACGGGGGGCGGATCCCTGTGAGATTCGGAACGGTCGAAAGCTTCGACGGCACCCCGATCTTCTACTGTGAAGAGGGCGAGGGGCCCCCTCTCGTTTTCTGCTACGGAATCGCTTGCTCCACCCTGCATTGGACCTACCAGATTGATTACTTCCGCGAGAACTATCGCTGCATCTGGTTTGATTATCGCGGACACCAGAACACGCCGATTCCCGAGCGACCCGAATCCATGAGCATCGAGGCCTCTGCGCGAGATCTCAAGGCGGTGCTGGATTTCCTGCGGGTCGAGAAGGCGGATTTCCTGGGGCATAGCATGGGGGTGAGTGTCGTGCTTCAATTCGCCCGCACGGAAGCCGCGCGCGTGAACCGGATGGTTCTCGCAAATGGAACCCCGAAAAAGCCGCTCGAAACCCTGCTTGGCGGAAATTACCTGATGCCGGCCTTTGACCTGCTCTCCCGCTATGAGAAATTGAAACCGGATTGGATCAAGGGAGTCTGGAAGCTTCAGGAAAAAGGCGCCGCAAGCGAACTCTTTTTGGGCTCTTTGGGTTTCAATCGCGCGCTTTGTGATCCGGGTGACATCAAGACCTATGCCCGCCAAATCGCGGCACTTCCTCCAAAAGTCCTGACACGGATGATGGACGACTATCAGCATTTCGATGCAACTCCCTGGCTTCACGAGTTGCACCAGCCGACCTTGATTCTTTCAGGCGAGAAGGACCTGGTCACGCCACCTGAAACCCAGGATGTGTTAAGGCAGCTCATTCCAAACTCGGAGCTCGTGCGCATCCGCCACGGAAGTCATTGCTCGACATTGGATTTGCCGGAGTACGTGAATTTGGTGATCGAGAAGTTTCTCGAACTGCCCTCGAAGATTGGGTAGGGGTGCACGAACACGGACCCCAAACCGTTTGAATCAATTAGGGTTTTGCCTCAGCGCCGAACAATCGAAAACTGAAGACTCTCCGGTGATTCAAGCCGATTCAAAAGATCAGAAAGCGGATGAAGTCCCGCATCCGGCATCAGGATCGGATCAAAGACTGAAATCTTGCCGTCCGGGGATTTGAAGAGAGTCACCTGGTGATAGTGAAATGCACGCGACTGATCGCCAGCCCTTGCCCGAACATAGCCTCGGGGACTGGTGATCAGCATCTGATAAATCGAGATGCTGGGCGCAATCGCGATGGCCCCGCTATTTCTCCAAGCGAGTACCCGATCCAAAATGCAATCGGCCTTCTGAAAGCAAAAAATCTCCTGGGGAGTGGAGGATTCCGCAAGAACCCATTCTCCGTGCTCCGCTTCCTTTTCAAGCCAATGATATTGCTTGGAGAGATCGGCGCTCAAGATCGGATCCTTGAGTGCGGGGGTGCGCCTCAGGGTTTCGATTGCAGCTGCGGTTGATGCCGGGTGAGTGCCACTCAAGTAAAAAGCAGCAGACTCCGCGCCCACGTCAATGGATTGATTCATCGGTGCCTCGCAGGATGAAGCTAAAAATGCCAATAAAAACAGGTGGAAACGCATGGTACCCACTTTAAATGACGCAGTGCAACTTGTCAATTCAATCCCAGCATCTCTTTTGCCGCAGAGCCCACTTGTATCTTACCTAACCCGCTCCGCCCACCAGCGGAAGCGTTCCGAAATCCACTTTGTTTCGAACAGTTCACTTCGGGCGTCACCGTAAATGGCAATCATCTGTTCCTTCGAGCATTTCTTGCTGCCCGAAGACTCGCACTCGGGAATGGAATTTTCTCTCTGGAATTGAGAGTTACTCTTTCTGGTCAGAAGCGTGATCGATCCCAACTCAAGATACAGGACATCGCTCAGTTTCAAGATCCCCTGCTGTTCGGCAACCTTGAACAGGTTAAGGTCCAATAGAAGGCCGACCATTGAGGTTTCTTTTGCACTTGAAACGCGGGCATTTTTCAGAAGCTTCCCGATCAGTTCCTGCTTTTTTGCTTTCGGGATGGATTTTTCGCTAAGCAATCCTTTTTGAACTTCATAGTGAAGCAAAAGTGAGCAGGTTTTGTGATCGAGGATTTTACCTACGGTGGATTCGAGTTGGTCCGTTTTCGGATCTTTCGGAAGATCACCATCCTTGAATGGAAACGAAGGCTCGCCCGGATAGCTTTCGGCCAGGGCAAGGAGCTCAGAAACAGCGTGGCCCTTTTTTATCGGGAGCGGGTTTTTTTCCGTCATCGAATCCAGATCCAAAATCTCAAGAAGCTTTCCTCGCCATTCTTGACACTCGGGCGTGAGTCCGGAGGCAAAGGATTGAGATTGGATGATTGCTCCCAGGAGTAAAAAAGACAGGATGTTTTTCACGCGAGGAATTCCAACATAAAAAGGGAATTCTGCAAAGGGGGTGGCCACCAGATGCATCTGGGAATTTCGGTGCGAGCCAAGAGCGTATTGAATAAGTGAATGAATCAAAGGGTTTTTAGCTGACTCCCGCGAGTTAGCAGAAGGGGACTTGCAAGGTCACGGATGACACATTCCGAGGAATTGATTTAACCTATAGCATTTAAGAAGGAGAGGATTGATTGCTTCGCTGGATCGAAAGTTTGATGTTCTTTTTGCTTTTATCCGCTGCACCATGGAGTTGGGCCGGATCGCACTCCCTTCCGGAGGTGAAGACGCTTGGCTCGAACCTTGAGTTCCTGATGCTCCAGGGGTCGCCCGAGAGCATTCGCCATGGGACCAAACAGGTGGATGGCTATCTTAACGCGCTTTCGGCATACAAGCGCTCAGATCCGGAAGTAAAGAGGCTCGTTCAACTCAACGAGAACGCGAAGAATTCGGCTTTGATCAAGGGCGGGCTTGAGGCTTGTTTGGATCAGGAACAAAAGCAGCTCGCTCGATCCACGATCGACAGGACGGTTTCCTCGATGCTCAAGAGTTCTTCAGGCGCATCATGGACCGGAGCCAAGTCAGGTGCAGAATGCAAAAAGGAAAATGCCAAAGGCGAAATCGCCGATTCACTGGCGAAAGGCCTGAGTGAGGCTCAGCTGGATGCGATCCTTGTACAAAAACTTTACGAAAAATCGCTTCAGAACAGTCTTGATACCGAGCTGCAGTTACTCAAGTGGGGAAATGTAACCCAACGTGAAATCGAGGGAATCAAAAGCGCATGGATTGAAAGACGCTGCAGGGGAGCGCCTCCCAAACAAAAGCCAAAGGGAGTGGATGGTAAGAATGAACGGGGCACCCTATCAGGTCCGAATCCCCGATGCGCGGAAATAGTCCATGAGGCCTTTCAGAACATCAAGCCCATGAATCAACTTGAAGTCTCAACAAAGGAGCTCAACGAGAAGATCCTTCGGGTCAGTGAATCAGCGCGAATTGCGCGCTCAGGCGGAGACCTTGCCGAATATCATGAAGTCTACAGCCATCAGATGGGAGAGGGAGTGGGGCTCTTGCTCGCAACCGAGGTCATGGCAAGCGGAAAGATTTATGAGGACGTTTATTCAAGGCTCCCCGAAAAGCAACGCTACAAGGACGAGTTCATGGGCTCGGCGTCCAAGTTCAAAACGGTGGAGCGGGGATTCTTAAAAAAGATGTCGGGGAAAAGGTCGTATCTTGAAGCGGAATCTTTCCCCGGGCCCATCAAGACAGACCCATCGGACTTGGACAAAAGCCACGGGCTTGTGAATCCATCCCTCGTCCAGTTTGCATTGGAAGAGGCAAGGATGAAGAACTGGGAGGGGCATCAGGAGATCACCGGAGGTTTTTTGGATCTAGGGGATTGCTTGGGTTCAGAGTCTAATCTAATCACTCCGCCATGTCGCTTTCAAATCGGGAAATCGATCGACAAAATGATCGCAAAGGCCCCTGCAGCAGCAGGGGCGGTGTTAAACGAGTTAAGCGGCCTTCTTGGTCCAACTGTCACGGCCAAATTGTATTGCAAGTCATTCAAAAGAATTGCAGACCAGGCGAAGCTTGATCAGAACATTCAAAATGCCGTGGTCTGGGGGGGGCTGATTGTTGGTGGAGCCTTGATGGTGACCGGGATTGGTGCGGCGGTGGTCGGAGCGGTGGCGGCTACGGCTGCAACCGCAGCAACTGCCGCGACGGTCGGAGGGTATGCATTCATTGGTGGCTTGGCGCTCGGAGCTACGACCCTGGGCTTTGAGGGTGCCAATGCAGCGGAAAAATACAACCGCTATCAGAGCTCGATTCATTCCGTGTTTACCGGGAACAGCGACGGAAAAGGCGCTCAGCAATTGGAGGAGGAGTACCAGGCCTTCATTGATGCAAGAAACAATGCGGCCCTTTCGGCTGGATTCATGATCGTAGATGTGGCAGGGCTTGGGCAGATCAAGGACATAAATCGACTTCGGAACCTGAAGAATCTGTATCAGAACGAAGAATTGCTCAAAACTCTTAAATTATCCGGAGTCCCCCCGGCAGAGATCGAAAAAACGCTCCTGGAAATGTCTGCCAATCCAAGAATGGTTGAAGATGTTCTTTCCGGAAAATCAATCAGAAGCGCGAGTGCCGGGAGTGCGGATGTTCCAGTTGAAGTGATTTCGACTCAGGCTAAGGCGGAAAAACAGACTTTGTTGGATAAGCTGGGTTTTTCCAAAAAAAGCAGTACCAGCGTGATTGAATACGAAGGAGAGATGGTGCACACCACTGATCGACTTGTGGATGGAAACAATTTGCAGGCTCGGAAATACACAATTACCTTTGATGATGGACAAAAGATTCCGATAATCGATGCATCCGGATTGGAAAGTCGGAGTAGTGCGGAAAAAATCCAACAATTCATGGATCAAATTCCAACAAAACAGCGTTCGGCAATAAAAAAGGTCGAAATCCTGGGTGGTCCAAACAAGGATGATGCCTACTGGAAGCAGAGGTACAAGAATTTCACAGAATCCGCGGCAACAGGGGGAGGTGGAAGAATCACATTTTATAATGTGAAATCAGTGAAGAAAAACAATATTACGAGAGACACTCTAAATCATGAATTTGGACACAATCTGGCCTTCAAGTTATGGGGTACCACGGATCCTCCTGAGGACTGGAAGAAAATAGTCGCTCTTGAGAAAGCAGTTTCAACTTATGCTCAAAATAGCCACTCTGAGGATTTCGCAGAAACTGTAAAGGCATATCTCAAGCACGGTTATAAAAAGAACGGATATTCATCTGTGAAGTATCGAGTCTCCTATGCGCGAAGATTTGAATACCTTGATGAGATTTTTGAACACAATCCTGGCCTTAAAAATGAAATGCTTCAGATGGTTGCCCGGCATGAGGAGGAGATCAAACTGGCATCTGTTGGTGTAGTTTCGGGAGGAGGTATTGTGATTTTGCAAGACGGTATCATGAAGATTGTGGACTTTGGAGTGAATCCGAATGAACAAAAATGATCAATGTTGGGAAATCCTCACGAAGTCTTGAGATGCGCGGACTCAAGCTTCCCGGAATTTTCCAGATAAGCCTTAAACGGCTTCGAATCGCTACTCTTTAATTCCGGATCCTGCTTCAAAAGCTCAAGCACATCCTCGCGCGCTTTGATGAGCCATTCCTGATCCCGCACCAAGGATGCAATCTTAAAGGGGAGCGCACCTGATTGCCTTGTGCCGAGGAACTCGCCAGGACCCCTCAGTTCAAGGTCGGCCTCCGCGATCAAAAATCCGTCTTCTGTCTCGCACATGACTTCAAGCCTTTCCGGCGTTGGAAGATGGGGTGGCCGATCGGTTTTCAAAAAGCAGGTGGACGCATGCTTGCCACGCCCGATCCGGCCTCGTAGCTGATGAAGCTGCGAGAGCCCGAAGCGCTCAGGGTGCTCGATCACCATGATGGTCGCATTCGGAACATCGACTCCCACCTCGACTACGGTGGTCGATACCAGGATCTGCACTTCGTTGCTACGAAAGCGCTCCATGATCTTCGCCTTGTCGGCCGGCGGAAGTTGCCCGTGCAAAAGCCCCACTTTGAATTCGGTAAACACCTCATTGGCAAGGGTTTCGGCAGAGGTTACAGCGCTTTTCAAGTGCTTGAAGGACTCTTCTTCAGAATCATTCACGAGCGGAAAAATGAAATACGCCTGCCGACCCGCCCGCAATTCCGCTTTGATGAACTCGATCATCTTTCCGTGTTCCGGCGCGCGTACAAGCTTGGTCTGAATCGGGGTTCTGCCTGGCGGACGCTCGCGGATGAGTGAGACGGCAAGATCCCCGTATGCGGTGAGCGCAAGTGTGCGCGGGATGGGAGTCGCAGTCATCACAAGCGTATGCGGCTGGATCACGGATTTTTCACGAAGCTTGCGACGCTGATCCACGCCAAAGCGATGTTGTTCATCGATGATGACGTAGCCAAGGTTCTTGAATTTCACCGGATCCTCGATCAGGGCATGCGTCCCGATGATGAGGGCAGGGCGATTCTCATCCAGCAGCCCTTGAATCAGCTTTCGCTCGGCATTGGTGGTTTTGCCAACCAAAAGTTTTGCCGGAACATCGGCGCCGAAGACTTTCAGGATGTTTTGAAAATGCTGTTCCGCCAGGATCTCGGTCGGAGCCATGAAGGCCACCTGATAGCCCTGGTCCATGAACGCAAGTGCTGACACAAACGCGACCGCGGTTTTTCCGGCTCCCACATCTCCTTGAAGGAGGCGGTTCATCGGATGCGATTCGACCACATCTTTTAAAATTTCCTGCAAGGTCGCATCCTGCCCTTTGGTCAGGGTGAAGGGGAGTTTCGACCGGAGGAGGTCCATGCTCTTTTTCAAGGTTGCGGCATCCAGCGCATGGCCTTGTTCCTTCTTCAGATCCATGCGGCGGGAGAGCATGTGGTATTCAAACTTGAAGAACTCCTCGTAGATCAGTCGCTGGTGGGCGGGCGACTTGAAATTGGTAAAATCAGAATCCCCCCCTTTACTGTGATTTTCGCTTGGAAAATGCACTTCGCGGATCGCGGCTGGAAGCGGAGGCAGCCTGTGGCGTTTTAAGAAAAACGAAGGGAGTTCCTCCTTGAGTGCGGGCACCCCGAGGTTAAGTGCCGTATCCAAAATGCGACGGAGTGTCTTCGTTGGAACTCCGTCAATCTCGGTGTAGACCGGCACGATCCGCCCCACGTTGAGATCATCCTCAAGATCAAATTGAATTTCGGGATGAATCATCTCGCGAATCGAGCCAAAGGCCTTGATGGCTCCGGTTGCGATGATCTTAGTCCCCGGTTCAAACTTCGCTTCAAAGCCCTTGAAGGTCCGAAACCACTTGAGCGAGATCCATTGCTTTTCCTGATCAAAGGCTTTCACCTCGAAGAGCTTCGAGAAGCGACCCCGGAGCGGGCGAATGAACGCCTGATGAACAGTGAGCTCAACTGAGGCGGTATTTCCTTCAGAGAGATTTTTGACCAAGCTCAACTGCGAGCGATCTTCGTATTTTCTTGGAAAAAAATAGAGCAGGTCTTTTAGCGTGAAAATATCGCGGGCGCCGAAAATGGAAGCCATCCTGGGGCCCACGCCCTTCAGGTATTGTACCCGCATCAATAGTGGATCCTCGGAAAACGCCTTCTTGTTCACGAGTAGCGGATCTTCACCACCGAGTAGTTGATTTTGCCCTTCGGAGCATTCACTTCGACTTCATCTCCCTCTTTTTTGCCAATCAAAGAGCGGGCCAGAGGGGAGGTGATGCTGATCTTGTTCTTTTTGATGTCAGCCTCATCCTGGCCCACGATTTTGTAGGTGATCGAGTTTCCGGATTCTTCCTCTTCCAGTTGTACTGTGGCTCCGAACACCACTTTGTCACTTTGAAGGGTGGATGGGTCTATGACTTGGGCGCGGGCGATCTTTCCATTGATTTCCTGGATCCGGCCCTCAATGAACCCCTGCCGTTCCTTCGCGGCTGAGTAGTCAGCGTTCTCGGAGAGGTCCCCAAGCGACCTCGCATGCTCGATCGCAGCAATGATCTTCGGCCGTTCAACTTGAGTGAGGTGTTTCAACTCCTCTTCCAGGAGTCGTTTTCCCTCGACAGTCATAGGGACTTTTTCATCTGACATAAGGGCCACAGGGTAGCATGCCAACGTCGGGAGTGTCAAAACCGCTATAATTGGCCTTGAAAAGAAGCCCGGTGTTGGCAGCTTTTCTGGTTAAGGGCGCGGACGGATCAGGATTTCTTCTTAAAAAGGGCCTCAGCAGCAGCCTTCATTTCGTCCTTGGTTTTCCCGCCGATGCCACCTGCGCGGGTGGATGGCTTGAAAAAATCGCAAAAATTCGATCGTTCCTTTTCGACGACCCTGTCGGCGGAGGATTCCCTGCATTCATTGTTATAGGTCCGATCATAAAAATCGCAATTTTTGCAGGCGTGCGTGTCCCGTCCGCAATGGGTGCAGGAATCCTGCCTGTGATAGTTGTTTGCCTCTATGTTCTTTCCGCACGACCAGCAGGTTCCCATGATCTACTCCAGTGGCATCACGCTGAGCTTTGTTTCCCGCGATTTCTCGATTGCAACGAGCATTGACCACGCGGACGAGAGAACCGTGGAATATGGGATCTTACGCTCAAGCGCCGCGCGCCGGATCTTGTAGCCGTCCTTCACGGTTGCATCATCCGAAACCGTATTCACCACAAGCACATAATCGCCGTTTCGAATTGCTTCGACACAGTTCGGGGTACCCTCCGAGAATTTCTTCACGGATTCGCACTCAATCCCATTCTCATTGAAAAAACGCGCGGAACCTCCGGTAGCCACCAGCGAGAAGCCAAGCGCCCTGAACTGCTCCGCGATGCTAAGGGCTTCTGCCTTGTCATCATCGCGAACCGAAATGAATACCTTGCCCGAATCCGGAAGGCGGATTCCAGCACCCTCAAGTGCCTTAAGGTACGCGATTGCAAAGGTGTGCGCCCGCCCCATCACCTCACCTGTGGACTTCATTTCAGGTCCCAGGACCGGATCGACATTTGGAAACTTGTGAAAGGGAAATACCGGCGCCTTCACGTGGTAGATTTTGAGATCGCGATCGAGATCATGAGTGAGTCCAAGTTCAGGAATGGTTTTTCCAAGCATGATCTCCACTGCAAGCTTGATGATCGGAGTGCCGATCGCCTTGCTGACAAAGGGAGCGGTTCTCGAGGCCCTGGGATTCACCTCGATCAGATAGATCTCATCCCCGAGAATCGCGAACTGCGCATTCATGAGTCCTTTCACGTTCAGCTTTCGGCCCAAGATCCGTGTATAGGTACGGATCCGATCCACGATGTTTCGCGGAAGGGATTGGGGCGGAAGGCAGGAGGCGCTATCGCCCGAATGAATTCCGGCCTCTTCAATGTGTTCGAGAATTCCCGCGATCAGGGTGTGTTCGCCATCGGATATCGCATCCACATCGACTTCGACGGCGCGATCGAGGAATCGATCCATCAACACCGGGTGCGAGCCCGAGGCACGGATCGCCTCATCCACGAATTCGCAGAGGGCCGCCTCGGAGCGCACGATTTTCATGGCGCGTCCCCCAAGCACAAAGGAGGGGCGCAAA
>CANGWP010000071.1 GCA_947457605.1 Bdellovibrionales bacterium
CTGGTTCCCTTTGGGATGAATCCGCGCAAGTGCGGGCCGTGAATTCGGCACGGGCAGATATTCAAAAAAAGAATTCAAAGGGATCAAACATCTCCGCTTTGAAAATGATCCACGAAAAGATGGCTTTTCATGAAGAGTCTCAACTCGCGCATTGTGAAACACCATTTTTGGCTTCTCGTTTTTCTCAAAAGGGGGAATCAGGCCGAAAAAATACGGCTTTAACTGCCGCACCCCCTGACTCACTCCAACTACCGGGGCGACATAGCGCGGGAAAACATGCGCCTTGAACTCAAAGTCTTCCTTAAGATTGGCACTGAAAAGAACGGAAAGCTCGCGCGCGGATCTTTCAATCATGAACTGAACACACATGTCAGTCACCCCACTCCCTTGCCTCACCCCAACTCAAATCGAACCGCCCCACAAATCGGCTCACAATTCCTGAATCGTCCAAATAGACCTGATTCTCCTGATTCGCCTTTGTCGCATGGTTCGTATAATTGAATGACCCCGTTTCAATTCGCTTTCCGTCCACAATTGCGAACTTATGGTGCATGAGCCCCCTCTGCCTGCCCCGCCGCACCTTGATTCCACCCTTTTTTAAGGTACCAACCAGGGAATAAGTCCCCTTCGCCTGTCTCGCATCCACAAGAACCCTGACCCTTACACCTCTTTTTGAAGCCACCAGCAATGAATGAACCAACTGATCCAGATTGATATCAAAGACGGCAAGATCAATAGAGTTCTTTGCCGATTCAACGAACCGAACCAATTTCAGATCGCAACGCTCCTCCGGCGAAAAGCAGACTTCACGATCCACAGGGGGAATCACCGTAGCCTCATCCACGAAAGAACTTAGCGCCTGCCCCAGCCTCGATTTTCGACGGGACGCCTCTGACGACCTCCCCGCCACCAAAAGAAGAACGAACAATAGGAAACAACCAATCAAGACCTTCATCAAAAAGCACCTTATACCTTGTAGCTAAAAACAAAAAGCCCCGATCCTGAACAGGACCGGGGCTCTATGTCAGAGACCATTCACTTGGATGGACACACTAAATCACTCGCTACTTCCGATCATGGGACCACGAAATTCAGAATTGGACTTGAGCGGAGTGATCATTCCACGTTTACGAAGCTTTTCGACGAGTGTGGTACGATTCAGTCCAAGAAGCATGGATGCACGATTCTTATTCCCACTGGTTCGGGCAAGCGCCTGATCCACAAGGTGATTCTCGAAAGCCGTCACCACGGCCTTCAGATCAACGCCTTTTTCAGAAAGGAACATTCTTGGGAAATCCACATCCGAATTCGCGCCAATGCCATTCATAGCATTCTGCGCCGCCTGAAAAATCTTGGTCGGAAGATCAGAAGCCTCAACAGTTCCCTGGCCCTTTACAATCACAATCCGCTCGATCGCATGCTCGAGTTCACGAATGTTTCCAGGCCAGCCATAGCTGGTCAAAGCATCAATTGCTTCAGGAGACGGCTTAGGATTCACATTTGAACCTGTAAGCTTATTGAATTTCTCGATGTAGGCGCTTACGAGTGTCGGAATCTGCTCCACACGCTCGCGGAGAGCCGGAATGGAGAAATTGACATAAGAAAGTTTCGCAAAGAGGTCTGAACGGAAAAGTTTCTCTGAAACGGATTCCTGAAGATTTGCGCTCGAGGAGGCGATGATCCGAGTGGATCCTTGTCCTTGAACCAGCTTGGCCTGCAAGTGAAGAGGAAGCTCATTGATTTCTTCAAGGAAAATGGTGCCACCAGCTGCAGCTTCCATCTTGGACTGAAACTCGGACTCAAGAATTTCACCACTGAGTGCGCAGTTCATCACCACGAAATTCCCGTTGGAACGGGAGGAACGGTTATGAATGATCCGTGCGATCAATTCCTTGCCGGTTCCGTTTTCACCATTGATCAATACGCCCTGCTCAGTCTGAGCCGCCTTCTCAATGAGATCTGATTGAATAGAAAATTGGTTCTCCAACATAGTAACTCCTTCCATGAGTTTCAGTTTCTGGAATCGGTCCATCCTTAAGACTCCAGGGCTAACAGCCATAAATAGGGTAAGGCCAATTTTGTCGCACTGTCAAAAACTTTTCTGAAAAATAATTTTTTTTGACTGAGTCAATTCTTCGTGGATCAAAAAAAGTCAATGAAAGCAAAATTTTACGACGTTTTTAAATACGGAATGTGTGGAAATAAATTTTTGAGCGACAATCGCAAGGCGCCTATTTGAACTGCAACCAATCCATCAGCCTCGCAAACCACAAGTCCGCATTCCTGTCCCCCCTGAAGAAAACCCAAGCTGCGGTCGTCAAAAACATCATGGCAGAGACAAAAAGAAGCCCTATCCAAGACTTTCCACCCTTCCGCTTCATGCTTCTTGAAAGATCAAGAAAGATGACTCCAATAGAGATTCCAAAAAAGGGGAAAATCTTAATGACGAGGAAAACAAGTCCCATTCTACGGGCTTAGATTTTTGCCTTGAGGGCTGAAATCTGGTCAGTGGCTTCCCAAGTAAACTCAGGCTCACTTCTTCCGAAGTGTCCGTACGCGGCTGTCTTTGAGTAAATCGGCCGAAGAAGATTCAAAGTCTCGATGATTCCACCCGGAGTCAGTCGAAACGTCTTCCGAACCGCATCTTCAATTTTTTGAATGGGGGCCTTCTCGGTTCCGTAAGCGTTTACATGAACACTCACCGGCTCCGCCACTCCGATTGCGTAGGCAAGCTGAACGAGGCACCTGTCTGCGAGCCCTGCCGCGACGATATTTTTTGCAACATATCGAGCCATGTAGCAGGCCGAGCGATCCACTTTGGATGGATCTTTGCCTGAGAACGCTCCACCTCCGTGGGCACCGTGACCGCCGTAGGTATCCACAATGATCTTTCGGCCGGTCAAACCGCAATCCCCCATCGGGCCGCCAATCACGAAACGACCGGTCGGATTGATGAAGTATTTGGTTTTTGAATCCAACAAGTTTGCAGGAATGGTCTTCTTGATCACTTCTTCCATTACAGCTTCAACAATTTGGGAATGACTGATCCCATCCGCATGCTGGGTGGAGCAAACAACTGTATCAATCCTTGTCGGACGACCATCCACATACTGGGCGGTTACCTGTGTTTTCCCGTCCGGGCGCAACCAGGGAAGAGTTCCGTTCTTGCGCACTTTGGAAAGTTGTTGAGCAAGTTTTTGGGAAAGAGAAATCGTAAGCGGCATCAATTCCGGTGTTTCATTGATGGCATACCCGAACATGATCCCCTGGTCCCCTGCTCCCTGTTCCTTTTGATTGTGCATTCCTTGTCCGGTGGTGACTCCTTGGGAGATGTCCGGACTCTGGCGATCCAAGGTAACCATCACGCCACAAGTGTTGGCGTCAAACCCCTTGTCCGAGTGGTCATAGCCGATCTTGCGAATGGCATCTCTTGCGACATGAGCGTAATCCACTCGCGCATTCGTGGTTACCTCCCCCGCAATCACCACAAGTCCGGTGGTGACGAGGGTTTCACAGGCCACACGACCCTTGGGGTCCTGAGAAAGGATTGCATCCAAAACTGCGTCTGATACCTGGTCAGCGATTTTATCCGGATGTCCCTCGGTCACAGATTCAGAAGTGAAAAGAGTTTCGTATGCCACGATTGGGGATGCCTTTCTCTGATTTGAAGTGGAATTATTTTTTGTGAATTGCGAACTTCGGAGTCGTGCCCTTGTTCTGTTCACGGCGCTTGCGGGCTTTGCCCTTGCGCGCTTGTTTCACTTTTCTTGCCATTCGGGTCTTGCCCGTACGTGATGCCATAAAATCTCCTAGATTCAATAGTTTTGAGTAGCCTAAAGATGTGCCTTTCCTTAGCGAAAAAGTCAATTCCTAAGTGCTGGCAAACTCCCTTTTTGGCACCGGATTTGCTGTAGGAAAGGGACATGAGAGCCTTCATTCAAGCACTGGCATTTCTACCACTTACCTTTCCGATTGCAGATGCAAGCGAGGGAATCAACTCACTCCCTCCGATCTACCTTGGCGTTGGTGAACAAAGATCGGTTCAAGCGAGTTCTCTTCTGCGATATTCCATCAGCGGGGAATGCATCCGCCACACCCGGATTCCCGGGGAAGGCAGGATCCTCTTAAAGGCGATCTGCCCGGGCTTCGCCACGCTATTCATTCAGAGCAAGGATTCTGAAACCTCCACCCGCCAGATCAGGATCGAGCAACGCAAACAGGGGATTCACCCCCCGGAGCTTATGACCGCCCTGAACTCCTTGCACACTACGGAAGTCATTGACTCAGGATCGGTTTTCATACTTCGGGGACGGATTTCGGACATCCGGGAAGCCGCTGCGATCTCGCACCTTCGAGAGATTTTTCCGCAGACAATCATTGACGAGACGGAGCTTTCTCCCTCTTGGGCCGAGAGCTCTTTGAAAGCCCTCACAGCACTGGTTTCCCCTCATTCGGGCCTTCGACTCACCCACTCGGATGGGGAGTTTTGGATTCAGGGATCTGTTCCGAGTGAGGCCACTCTTTTATCGCTGCGAAAACGGGTTCAAGCCATTCAACCCCTGACCAAGATTGAAATTCAAACGGTGCGTGGTAGTGACAGCACCCTCTACTTCAAGGTTTTTCTTCTTGAGGTAAAAAAGGACCTCATGCAGAAACTCGGCATCGAGTGGCCCGCGCTTCAACCGACGGCACTGAACCTGAACCCAGCTCGGCTCGGAGGAAAGAACTCCATCGATCTCAGCATCCACGCTTTGCATGAAAGGGGAATCGCGAGGATTCTCTCGTCTCCTGAACTTGTGGTGAAGGCGCCAGGGCAGGCGGAGCTTTTCGCCGGCGGTGAAATCCCCATCCGGCAGCGAAATCGATTCAATGAAAGCGTTGCCTGGAAGAGCTTCGGTCTCACGCTGAAGATCGACGTGAAGGAATTCGGAGAGGATCGCGTCCGTCTTTTGATCGAAACCGAGATCAGCCACCTTGACTCCACACTGAACCAGAATGAGATCCCGGGATTGAAAAGCAATCGGATCAAAACCCTCGTGGATGGCAGGATCGGGAAACCACTGTTGCTCTCCGGTCTTTTGCAGGAAGATCAGACGGAAACCCGTCGCGGTCTTCCGGGACTGTCCTCCATCCCGGTCCTTGGAAAACTTTTCTCGAGCGAAGACTATCAGAACAAACGATCCGAACTCGTGGCAATCCTTCTTCCTCATCGATCGCCCCCCGAAGCTCCCATGAGGAAAATTTCCAGTGACATCCCGAAAGGCTTTCTCCCTCTTCCCCGCGATCGCATGAGCGATGAGGAGCTCGAGGACGCCAGGAAAGACCCGGATTTCCCTTGGAATGTCCTATGATTCCCATACCATTCGCACTGAAGGTGCTTCTGGATGATCCGGAAATCACGGATATTTGCATGAACGGATCCCAAGCGATTCAAGTCGACCGCGGTTCGGGATTCGAATCAATCCCCACTTCTTCACCCTTCGAGACGGAGGATGTTTATCGACAATTCCTCCTTGAACAACTCTCCTTGAGCGGAAGAACCTGGGATGCAAAATTGCCCTTTGTCGATACCGTCTTTTTTCAAACTCACCGGGCTCATCTCATCTTTCCCCCTGTCGCACGAAGAGGGATTTGCGTATCCCTAAGGCGTCTTCCCGTATCGATCGTGAATGATTCCGAGGTCGCACAAGCCTTGGTTCGCAATCGTTGGTTGGAATCCAAAGAAGAATTTGATGCCCTGGTGCAATCCGTACTTCGCCATGAATCCATTCTTTTTTGCGGGGCCACCGGCTCAGGAAAGACGACCTTGTTCAATGACCTGCTATCCTTCGTTCCCGGGCGGGAACGTCTGATTGCGATTGAAGACACCGCGGAAATCAACCCCGATCATCCGAATTTCTTGAGTTTGCTTTCCAGGCCTTCCAATCCCGATGGCTTCGGTGCCGTGACCCTTCGAGACCTGGTTCGACAAACCCTTCGGATGAAACCCGACCGGATCCTGATTGGGGAGTGCCGTGGAGACGAGGTGCTGGACCTGCTCCTGGCACTGAACACAGGACACCGCGGATCCATGACCACCGTGCATGCGAATTCGGCTTCAGACGCGCTCAGGCGCCTTGAACTTCTTGCCTTGCTTGCCTCAAAAGGCCACATCCCCGCACCACTCATTCGAACCCTCATTTCAAAGGGAATTCAAAAAATCGCTTTCCTCGAGAAAATCGATCGATCCAGAAGAATCACCGAAATTGTCTCAGTTGAGGGAATGGAGCGGGATGTGATCGTTTCGAGAAGGGTTTGCCCGAAGGCCCAGGACTTTGAAGGCGTTCGACCACCCCACTCGCTCCCCCTGCAAAACGGAATGGCTTTCCGCCAATCATGACGGAGACGAAAAGACCGAAACCAATCGCATGAAAGATCTTTTTCATTCAAACCCCGAATCCTTGAAGAAAATCCACAGACTTCCTCCCATCAGAAGAAGCACCGCTGGAAATACAAAGAGAAAAAGCGGTTTAAGACAACGACCGGGCAGGAGGTTCAATTCAGTTCTGATTCTGGTTTTCAGCTCCTCAAAAGAAGACTTGTGTACGGACTCCAGACGGTCCAGACAACCTCTTCCCTCGAGGAGGCTGGTCTGAATGCTTCGCCGCACCTCAACTCCGAGCAGAATCATGATCCGCTCACACTCTGAGAAACCTGAAAAATTACGTGGCACGAAAGGATCCCAGACCTGCGCACCCCAAAGAACCGCAAGATTGGATCCGGAGACCAACAACTCATGAAGTGCCGACCTCCATGCCTGATCGGGCGGTCTACCGCTTGAGATCAGAGCAAAAATTCTTTCCATGGTGGTATGGGCCGAGATCCACCAACTCCGATTTTCCGATCGAACATTGCCAAATCGAGCTTTTTCCGAAAGAAAGAGGATCCAAAGATAGGCAAAACTTGCGAGCAAAGTTGAAAAACCGGTGAGCAAAAAAAATGTTCCTTTGGACTCGGGAATCCCCGGCAAAAGCAGATAAATCATGAGAGAAAAGCCCGGAATCAATCCAAGCGAAAGATGGGCCTGAGAGAGCGACTGGGCACTCTTCACCTTTGCCTCACACATGAAATCCACCTGATCCAGAAAGGTTCGATGAAGGCGATCCAAAGTGGGGAGCACGGGGGCGCCCTCCTTTCTTAGATCCTGAAGACTCTGGCCAATGATCTGATTCCAAGGGGTCGGAAAGGTGCGAATCCGATCCCACTCCTCGGAACTCGGGACCATGCCACTTTCCAAAAGTTCCTGAAGCAGGCGCAGTTTCGCTGCCGCCAGTCTGAGCTCCTCAATCCCGCGGTCTTGCCCGAGAAGAGCCAAAAATCGATGTCGGACCGGAGCAAGCTCTCTTACCCCGGCGAAAAAAAGCAGGTAGGTCATCACCCAGAAAATCATCAATCGACCGTGTGCAAGGATCCTGCCGAAGCTGGAAAACCGATGAGCCAGTCACGACTTTGACGCAGGTGTGGGAATTACTGTCACATAGTCAGACAAATCCTCGAGCAACGCCTCAAGATCGGATTTCAATTCAGCCGTGACGAGCAGTTCGAGATCACGAAAAGCATCATGTGCATTGTGTGGAAGGGTGGAATACGCGACCAACCCTTCATGCGCCTCAAAAACATGATACACAAAGGCGGAATCCTCTTTTTTTGTGCGAATAAAGATCTTGTGCGCGTGAGTCATGTCCACCTAAACTAATCTCATATGGGTTTGAAAAGTTCAATTCGTCCAGTGGTTTATTCCTTGATCGGCGTCACCACTCTTCTCGGAATGACGGCCTGCTCTCACACTCCGAAATCCGGATCCGGGTCCAGCGATCCGGACGCGGCCAGAGACCAGATCTTAAAGCTCCAGGAAAAAATCAATGACCTGGAAATTCGCCTCGGCGCCTTGAATGACAAGATCAATCTCGAGAACTCCGGAAAGCCGATCCCGAACGAACCCTCCCAAGAAGCCCAAACCTCCTCCTCCGCAGTTTCGCCCGCTCCATCAGCTCCCGTCATCACTGCTCCAGCTCCCGTGGCGATTAAAACCAAAGCCATCCCGGAGGAGCGGATCACTCCTGTTGCCGCAATTGGAAAAAACATTCCACCGTCATTCGCATCCGATGAGGCCATCGATCGATTTCGCGAGGCCAAAATTCTTTTTGATTCAAAACGCTACTCCGATGCGATCCTCGAATTCTCCTCATTTCTCAAGAACAACCCCGACCACCCCCTGGCAGCTTCCGCTCAGTTTCATTTGGGAATGAGCTATCTTGATCAGAAAGAGTACAAGCTCGCAGAAGAGGAACTGAACCGGGGGATGATCTCCTATCCGCATTCAAGTCACATCCCGGATACCCTGCTTGCCCTTTGCCAGGTTTCGGAGTCATTGAACAAGGAAAGCCGGGCCACCTACTATCGGGAAAAGCTTCAAAGCCAATTCCCGAATTCTCCACAGGCGAAAAAACTGAGCGCTGTGAGAATTGAATCTTTTGCGGAACCCAAGGTCATCGATTCCCGATCAATCGAGGCGCCAAAGGCACCTGAAGCCCCGAAAGCGGAGCTTGAGGAAAATCATCCATGAAACCAAAAACCCAACTTCCCCTCGTGCTTCTTCTCGGGCCACTGATGTTCGGGCTACCTGAACGCTCCGCGGAAGCAGCCTACGAAATTCAAAAAGGCGATACTCTGACCAACATCGCGATTGCGAAATACGGAAACATTGAAAAGTGGAAGGAGATCTTTGAACTGAACAAAGGGCAGATTCGCGATCCTCACTGGATCTATCCCGGTCAGCGCCTCCGCCTGATGCCCGAGGAAAAGATGACTCTCGTGGCATCTGCCAAAAACCAGGCGATCTCTTCCCTTCCCAGGTCCAGAAAGCGCTCGCAAGAATGGCGACTGCTTCCAAAACAACACTGGGAGCGATTTATTTTCCAGAAAGATCCCTACATTGATCCAACAGGATTTGATCGCAGAAGCAATGTGGGCACGCGATTTTCGAACCAAACGATCGTTCCGATGACCATCGCTCCGGACAGGATCCCCGTATCCGGAGAAATCACAGGCTCCCGAAGCGACTATTCCCAGCTCACATTGGGAGAGACGGCCCTGATCCGTGCCGATGATCCGATTCAGGTGGGAACGGTTTATTCCGTGACCTCCGGTCCTGAAAAACTCTCCTCCTCCAGGGATGGTCGGGTTGGATTCGCGTACCCGATTCTTGGCAAGATGAAGATCATCGGCGTCAGAGACGGGATGTTCATTGGAACCGTGGTTGCAATTTATCATCCGATTGAACGTGGAAATCTCTTGATTCCGGAAGTGCGCTCCATTCCGATTCCGAGAGCAAAGGAATGTCCCTCCCCTCTTCATGCGAGTGCGATGTTTCCAAAAATCGATGAAAAAGCCCTTCAGGGTCAGCTGAAACTCCTGTTTATCGACGTCGGAACACAGGACGGGGTGAAGCCCGGAATGATTTTCCGTCACTACTTGAATGCCGACCCTTACACAAAGAGCAAATTTCCAACCCGGGATTTCATGATTGAGTCCGAGGTAATCGTACTCAATGCAGGGGAGCAATTCTCGATTGCCATGATCCTTCAAAGTCGCTCCGGAATCCGCAATGAGGATGAATTGGTTGGCCTGATCGACCTGAAGGACTTTGATCGAAATCAGGGTCTCCAAAGCGTACTTCAGGATCATGCGGCCCCTACGATGGATGATCTGGATCTTCTCGACAATACCGATGGCCTGGGAGAAAAAGAGATCGAGGAATTAAAACAACTCGAGAGCTGGTCAAAACAAACCCCTTCTGAAGGGACCGGTGCCGGATTGCCGGTGGAGGAATTCAAGCGTGAGATTGTGACTCCGAATCCCAAAACTGCGCCTTCGATTGGAGAAGAAGTGGCTCCGAACGATGCAAGCGGGACAGGAATCCCGACCGCCCCTGCAACAAATGAGGAATCGATCAGCAAGGAACCTGCGAACAAGGAGCCTGCCCTGAAAGAAACTCCTCCTGAAGAGCCAAAGGCGATTCCGACACCGACTCCAACGCCGGGAAATGAAAACGAGGTTCAGCCCGAATCCGCAGCGCCTCCTCCCTCCATCGACAGTGCACTCGATGGAGCTCCGGTTACGCCTTGAGCGGGATTCTCAAACCTCGTCCACCTGACCGATGTAGCATTTCAGGTAATGGCCTTCCTGAAAGGACAGATTCGTGAAGTGATCAAACGAAGGCGCTCCTTGTGCAAGCCATCTCACCGTTCGGCGAGAACGGCGGCTTGCTTTGGACAGCACTTCGATGAAATCCTCGTGACTGAGCAGTTGGGAACAGGAGCAACACACCACCAGCCCCCCCTTCTCCGTCTTTTCAATTGCGGATTGAAAGAGCTGGGCATAGGCCTGCTTCCCCTGAGGTATGCTTTTGCGGTTCTTGATGAATGCGGGCGGGTCCGCAATCACGATGGAATAGCCTTGATCCTGCACCCCCGGCAAAGACTCAAGGACATCCGTCTTTACAGTCACCACTTTGATCTTTTCCTGAACGCCAAAGGAAGTCGCACTTGATTCAAGATTGGAGCGTGCGAATTCCAGTGCGGAAGCAGAGGCATCGACACAGGTGAATTCTGCCGGGATAATTTCCCGCTCACTGAGCGTCTGAAGAAGATGCGCACTCCACTGCCCGACATAGGAGCAAAGATCCAGAACACGATAGGTACCCTTGGCGCCTTTGCCAGTTGCCGAAACCCGATCATTGCGGGTCTTTCGAAGGAGGAGGGTCTCGAGCAGGCGGATATTCTGAAGCTGATCGAAGAAAAATCCCGTCTTCTGACCGGAAA
>CANGWP010000072.1 GCA_947457605.1 Bdellovibrionales bacterium
CAGGCGGAGCCATCCTTTCATTTTCAACCGGGTCAGTTTATCAGCATCGTGATTCCGGGCGCGGGTCCTGGGGGTCGGGATCTCAGGCGCGCTTATTCGATTGCCTCCGCGCCTGAACTGAGTCGCGATGGAAAGCCCGTCTTTGAGCTTTGTGTGAAGCTGGTCGAAGGCGGACCCGGAACCACTTATCTGAATTCATTGAAAATCGGGGAATCCATGACCGGCATGGCGCCCTTCGGAGATTTCGTTTTCAAGGCAAAGCCCGGCCGTCATGCGCTTTTCATTTCAACGGGAACCGGCCTTGCGCCGTTTCGCTCCATGGCGCTATCCAAGATTTTTGCGGAAAACAAGCCGCTCTCGACTCGAATTCTCTTTGGAGCCCGAAACGAGGGTGATTTGCTCTACACCGAGGAGCTCCTCGCCGCTCTTGGATCCGGGAATCTCATTCAGGCACTTTCCCGTGCGCAGTCCAACTGGTGTGGTTTCAAGGGCAGGGTCACGGACTGGCTTCGTGAATATGCCGACAAGATTGATTGGGCAAATACCGAGTTCTATCTTTGTGGAAACGGGGCCATGATCGATGAGGCAAAGCTCATCCTGGCGGGCAATGGGGTTGAAAAGACCTCAATCCATCAGGAAGTCTATTACAAACCAAAGCCGGGCGAGACACACGCGAATTGACAAGGCCCGCCCTTTATCGATAGGGTGGGACTTCACCTTACTCAATGCGGAGAGATGGCAGAGTGGTCGATTGCACCGGTTTTGAAAACCGGCAGGCTCGCAAGGGTCTCGGGGGTTCAAATCCCTCTCTCTCCGCCATTTCCATCCGAATTTTCCATTTTACATCGTCTCACTCGATTCGCGTCAGTCCGCCTTACCGCCAGTAAGGCTCCTTTGCTCATCTCGCTCGACTTCCTAAAATGGAAAATTGGGATGGAAAGGTGGGAGGGAGGAGAGTTTGGAGTACCGCTGGGGTTCACAAAAATACCAGGAGGGTATTTTTGCACAACGCGAGCGAAAGCGAGTGTTGCACGAAGTGCGAAGGCGAGGATGGCCTGAGTGAAATCCCTCTCTTATCGCTCCGCGAGGTTGTGTGGTGGGTAAGCCCCACGGACCATTTGCCGGATCAGTTAACTCCCAGCACTGAATAAACCGGAGTAGTGGCAGGAGCGGTGTTCACGACAGCAGTGCTTCCGTTTCCTAGGGCGTTCACCTGGGACTGCCCAAAGCATCTGACTTTGTTCTTGTTTGTGACCACGCAGGTGTGGCTTTCGCCTGCCGCAATGTCGAGGATGGTTTCTCCAACGAATGCGTTCGCGGCCACCGATGTGCTCGTCACCGCTGCACTCGTCGAACTCGAAACAGATGGTTTCGGAGTCAAATCAGTTCCCAAGCCGAGTTGCCCCTTGCTTCCGGCGCCCCAACATTGAACGGAGCCTCCCGAAAGAAGTACGCAAATGTGTTGGCCACCCATGACCAATTTTTGCGAACTTCCAGCAAGACCCATGAAACCGATGGATGAAATTTCGCTCGAGTTCCGCCCGACGAAATTCGCCAACTCTGCAGCGGTGGAATTGCAGGCTGCAACAGTGGCGTTCTGAGTTGGTACCGGTCTTTTGAAACAAGTTCCAAGAAGAGCCCCGAATCCAGGGGTCGGATTCTGAGAATCGGAGATGGTCTTCTCGCTTGGGGAGGTTTTTCCAAGGCACTTCACTAGTCCAGAGGTTGTCTGGTAACAAACCGAGGGAGTACTCAAGGAGGTGGTCACCAAGCTCGCGCCAGAGGTGGCAATTGGCTGAAGCTCGCTCATGGTTCCGTCAAGAATTCCATTCGTGGAGGTCGCCACGCTCACCTTGCCGTAGAAGTCTTTTGCATTCCCGAGTTGGTAGGCGTAGTTGTTCCCCCAGCAGTAAATGGCTCCCGAGGAGAACTTTGCGCAGGAGTGACTGGCTCCGACGGCAATTTGCTCCGGAGTTCCAGCAGCGCCAAACGCCGAGGAGTCCACCAGGAAGGTCTGACCCATTTCAGCGGCCCCATCCCCACGATTGTCCGGAGAGCCTGTTCCAAGTTGCCCGTTGCTACCGTCGCCCCAGCACTTGATTTTTCCGTTGCTCAGAATTGCGCAGGAGTGTGCGCCGCCCGAAGCTACGTCGAGTGCGAAAATGCCATCGCCAAAGTCTACGCCTTGGGCGTAAAGATCAGACCCTGTTCCGAGAAGTGCAGGAATGAAGCGAGAGTTGGTATTCCCGTATCCTAGCTGGCCTTTGTCGTTTCGGCCCCAGCACGAAACGACCCCTGTCCTGCTGATGGGCGCTGGATAGTCCACAAGTGCGCAGATGTGGTCTTTTCCAATCGCAAGTTTCGACACCTTTGCGGAAGAACCAAGGCTGATTGTCGCAATGCTATTTACGTTTTGGGTTCCAAGCGCAGGCATGACTGCTGCACCGGAAGCCCCTAGTCCGAGTTTTCCCACAATGTCTCCGCCCGTGGCATTTTGAGCGATTACGTTATCGCCCCAGCAGCGAGCCTTTTGCAGCTCATCTAAAATGCAGGTGTTTTGATAATTGGCAAAGATCTTGATTTGCGCCATCACCCTGCCCGACAAAGAAATGCTGGGAATGGTGTAGGCTGCCTGGTTTGCCACGAACTGATTCCCTTTTCCGTCCTTATACGAGATGGCAAGTGAGCCGGAGTATTGCGCAATGGTAGAGCTTTGGAACCGGACTCTTAGGTTACAGGTCGCATTTTGTACGAGAGTTGTGGAGCTCACGCAATCACCGGTGGCACCGCTTACAATCGAAAAGGGACTCGCTACTCCGGTGAAAGTGAGGTCCTCGATGTCAATTCCCTGAGTGCTAGAGGTATTTTTTACCACCAAAGTCAGGGTTTGATCGGCTTGGCTTACCGACGGTGTGAACGAAACCGCAGTTGCAGCTAAGTTGTTCAAGGTCACCGACAAAGTAGGAGCGACATTTTGGGAAGATCCCCTCACGGCACCTTGGTAATTAGCGGCGACCTGGCCCGGGGTGTTCGCTCCAATTGCGTTCCCGTAGTCATCGATCGCGCTGATCGTGATTGCTTGAGTTGCATTGCTTTCGACAACGGAAGGATTGTATTTCACATAGAAGAAGCAAGAACTGTTCGGAGCGAGCTTAGCAGAGGCTGAAATGCTACTGCACTTCGTGGATCCGCTCGGAATCATGGAATCATCCAGTTGAAAGCTTTGATTTGCGGGAGCTGTGAACGCGGGAGAGATGGATGTGGCAGGACCAACGGTTGCGCCGCTTGCGTTGGTTACTCTAAAAAACACCCCCTGAAGCGCGTCCGGAGTGGTTTTGTTTAAAACCACGTTCTGCGGAAAGACATAGGGTGCCGTAGCACTGCTTGCGGCAAAAGTCCCGCTGAGGCTCGCACTGCTCGTAAGGGTGAGAGATGGATACTTCTTCCGGGCAATGCCCCTCAGTCTGAATGTAGTGGTTCCAATGCTATCTTGGCCACTATTCAATGCGTTTGTGTATTTTACCCTTACCCAGAAGCTATACTCCGTATCCCAGGCAGCTGGGGTGAAGCTTGCGGTGAGATCACAATTCGACGTAGTTGTGGTTCCGTTGAGAGTCAAATTGGCACATTGGTTCGAGAGCCCAAGCGGGGATGCCGGCTGATTGGCCGTCCATCCGGTAGTGGGAGCCGTAGACGCAGTGCTCGGATTGTATTCATAAGTGAGGGCCGAGGCTGAATTTCCCTGAAGAGTCAGACGAATTTGTCCAGTCTGAGTCGATAGGTCATTTGGAGTGCCGTCAAAGGCGAAGGTGTTTGAGTTAAAACTCGGAGGGGCGGTCGAGGGGTCGGCGGTAATGAGGGTATTCTTGCTGGACTTGACTCCAGCAATTGTATAATACGCGACAGCATTTTTTGGAAGAGTCGCGCTTCCTACGCGTTTCGTATCGTACAGAATCTTGAGTCGCGCGCTATAAGTACCATCTGCCAAACCCGAGGGGTTGAATTTAATGATTCGAGTACAGGATGAGCCTCCTGCAAGATCCCCATTTGCACAGGTACCACTATCGAAGGAGAATGGACTCTGCGCCGGAGTGATATCATCGTCGACTCCTACAATCCTCATGCTCGGTTCACCGCTGAGAGGGTCACTGGCGGTGGTGGGAGGAGTGGTGGCAGTGGAGATTCTCAAGGGGAAGTAGCCGGATAGACTGGCGGTTGGTTGTCGGTTGAAGATCGTGAAAGTTTGCGTTCTTCCATTCGGGGTCACGGTTGGATTTGTTTCTGCAAAAGCGAAGGGAGTTGGCGTAGCGACGGCGCTACCCACTGCTGACCCAAATGCCAAAATCGAAGCATTTTCCGGGGTCATTTTTGCGGTATAGGCGATGTTCGTCTTGGTAGTGCAAGAGGTGGTTCCATCTGCACAGTACGAAACCCGAAAAGGCACCGATACCTCAGTCCCTGCGGGAAACGTGGTTCCATTTGAGTTTGTCGTAGTTGAACTCAATCCGAGATAAAAACTGCAGCCGGGATTCGCATTGGTGGATGTGGGAGAAATGCTCAAGCCAGAGGCACAAGTTCCGTCGGAGCCTGGAAAAAGTGGAGCAGCGACTGTGCCCTTCATCTTGAATGGAGTCAAAGAATTCGAAAGAACGGTACCACTCACGAAGTTCCCCTCGATGAGGCCAAGGGTGGTTCCACCACTGAATCCGGCAAAACCTCTTCCAAGATCTGAGGGACTGGCCCCACTGACCACTGGAGAATTCGGATCGGATCCGATTAGAACTCTACCAAAATTGATGTCGCTGGTAGCAGGATTCGTTGTGCACGGTGGATTCGCGCAACCGGTGATTTGAACAATGCCTGAGCCTGTTGCGGTCAAAACATTCGAATTCACCACTATGAAATTGTTAATATCAACTGCTTCTCCGCTCAGCGGAAGGCGTCCGTTCCTGTATCGAATGGTAAATGTGGAGCTAGCATCCGCAGTCGAGTCCGGAGTGAAGGTAAGGTTCAATGCCGTTGGAACACCTGAAAGGGGGGACAAGCTTCCGGCAATTCTGGGAGAGTTCCCCGTGCCCGAAACCAAAGTGATGTTGGTGGGGGTTGCGCAAGCCTCTCCGACCGGATAGCCACCACAATTCCTGATCACGGGAGAGGGGCTTGAAACATTTGATGAGTTCAAAGCTTTCGGTCCAAAATTGTAGCTTGCTGGCGCAGTGTGATTGTCCCCAAACTGAAGGCGTGCGGGGTGGATTCCCCTTCCTGCGATCGTAATTGCACTCGTGATACTGGGGACCAAATTTATCGCAGGCTGAAAATTCGTGCGACTAAATACAATTTTAAATCCAGACAGATTGAGATCAGGGCTTGTAACCCCCAAGATTGGCGTGGTCAGTTCGCCGTACGCAGTCGGATTGAATTTTAGTCGGTACGTGCAAGAGGGGGAGTTGGGAAAGCTTCCGCTGGCTTGCGTGGGACAGGTGGAGCCAGAGAGGACTTGAAGCCAAGTCGGAATCACCAGCTGGGTCAGGATCAGGGTTCCTGAATTTCCGGTTACTCCAACGTTCAGGTTCATCACGTTCTGCCCCTCAACCGCGGGTGGTGCCTGATTGTCGGAAGTGTAAATGGTATCTGTAAACCTTACCGCAGCATTGATCGTGAGAAGTCTTGGAGTTTCATTTGTGATTGGAGCTCCTCCGACCGCAGAGACTGTGAGTTCCCGATTTACCACGGAGGAACCATTGTTGAAGCCAAGGACCAGTTTCCCATCAAAGGTTCTCTGAGCATTCGGGTTGAATGTGATCTTTACATAGCAATCATCGGTAATCTGGTTTTGGCCAAGACAGGAGTTGTTGGGAGCGGCAGATACTTGAAATCGAGCGGCGTCAGAACCGCCCATTTGAAAACTGACCGCAGACGCCGCAGATAGACCCGAGTTTGGACCGAACTTGTTATAGTTGGTCCAAACCTTCACAAGCATGTCACATGAACCGTGTTGCGGGCAGGATGTCGAAAAGTCTGAATCGTTGATAAAGGTGGTATTATCCGCGGCGCTCTGGTTCTGAAATTTCAAGACAGCCTCCGAGCGACCTAAGGCGCCGATGAGGGGAAACTCCATCACTTTCAGCTCGCCGTCCGGTTTTGTATAAACTGCTTGAACATAACCATCGATCGCGCCGGCCTTCTTCGGCTCGAATCTCACTTGAAACGGACAGGCCTCTGTCAGACCTTTTTTTATCAGGGAGCAGTTGTTGGTCAAATTGACTTGAGCTTCGATTCCGGCGGGGAGGAGCTTCACGGATTCCAGGCTCAAATCATCTTGACCGTTATTCGTGAAGGAAAGATTCACAACCATCTGTTCGCCGAGTGTAAGCCGATCGAGGGGAACTTGATTTAACAAGGTGAGTTCAGAGGGGTTTTGATTTGGAGCGGGGGCAGTCCGAATTTCGAGTGCGCCCTTGACAAAGAGACCAAAGAGTTGGCTGGAACACCCCTGAGACCCCAAAATCGTGATCGCAACCGCAGTTCGTTCCAAAATTTTACAAAAGCTCATTTCCGCTCCCCCAAAAAGCCTCAGCGCTTTAGCAGCCGCAAAGGCACACACGTTTCTAAGTTTATCGGTTGTTGACAAAAATAATCAAGTTTTTTTACTTGGATACCCTTATGTTTTGAAGCTGAAGATTGTCAGACTCGCGGTGGCATTTAATAAAATCCAATGATTTCAGTAACATAAGATAAATTTCTCCCACGTGGTCTGACAAGGTGCGGCGTTACACGGTAGGGCTTGTGATTCCGACAGAACTGATACACAATAAGACGAAGGGGGTAAGGTGTGTCCAAATCAAATGAATCCGGAATGACTTTGGTTGAAGTTCTGGTTGCAGCCGCTATTCTGGGAATCCTTGCACTTGCCATGGCTTCCTTGTTCACTCAGCAATCCCATCAGCAGTCGAACATTCAGCTTCAAGCAAATTTCGACAATCTCACCCAATCCATTCAGTCCCAAATTGCGAACCCAACGGTGATGTACCAATCTTCGATTCAAACCCAGTCTCAAGAGATCGTTCCGATTGATTAGGAGACGAAATTGAAAAAACAAACAAGCAAATTTAACCCAAGTGCAATCGCCATACTCCTTGCTTTGTCTTGGCTTTATCACTTCTCCGCCCGAGCCCAGATTGGAGACGCGATACCCGTAAATCAGAACGGCAGCGTACCGGTAAATCCGATACTAAATGATTGCTTGAAACCGAATCAATCATGTCCAATCCCGAGCGCACCACCGGGGCACTCATTCCGAATGTTCCTTCCCGGGGCAACGCCTCAAGAAACCACAGGATATTATGATCGCAACATGGTGTGGCTTTCAAAGCCGGTACCAAATCCACCCGCGAACGCGAAATTCAAGGTGGAAGCTTTCTTTGCTCCGATTTGCCCGAGCAACGTTCCCTGCGTTGCCCAGAGTTTCAGAATGTATTACCAGACCTCAGCCTTGAATCAGCCTCCGGGCCAGAAACGATTTTCCCCAAAAAACAATTTTAGCGCGCCGATGATCGTGACTCGGGAAGATATTCTGAAAAACGGTGATCCTTTGGCTTCGATTCTATTGACTGGGAGCAATCATTCTTTCGCCGATTGTATTGGGACAGGAAGCGGAAGCTGTGTGATTGGCACAAATGGTGGAGTTCCTCAATGTTTGAATGCATCGGATGCTGCAGCAATGCAGTCCTATTCGGGTAATTCGTATTGCGCAGTCCAGAATGGTTGCCCGACGGGATGGACCGATGTGAGCGACAAGGATGGGAACAATCCTTGCGGAGGCGGCATCTGTTGTCATTGAAGCAAAACCTTTAGGAATGTGGTAGATCATTCGGGTGGAACGGATTCGAACCTTTCAAATCAATGGCTCAACTCTTGAGTTTTTCGGCGCTGCAGGCGAGGTCACCGGAAGCCGTGCCGTTCTTACGGCGCATCGAAAGAGGATTCTGATCGATTGCGGACTTTTTCAGGGCGAGAAATCCAGCCGTGAAAAAAACTGGGCCGCCATTCCGGAGGCACTCACCGGGCTTGATGCAATCCTGATCACCCATGCACATCTGGATCATTGCGGATTTTTGCCAAGAATGCTTTCCGTAGGATTCAAGGGACCGGTGTATTGCTCCCCGGGAACACGGGACTTGATGAGGGTCATCCTTCTTGATTCAGCACACCTTCAGGAAGAAGACGCGGAATATGCAAACCGCACCGGGTACTCTCATCACAAACCAGCGAAGCCGCTATACACCGTAAAAGATGTGCAACAAATTCTCCGTCAGGTGCGGACTTTGCCCATGGGCGGGTGGCAAACCGTTGTGCCAGGGGTTGAAGTTCAATTGACCAGAGCGGGCCACATCATCGGCTCTTCTTGTGCTCGCTTCCGAATCAAAGGCGAAAAGCACGACGCTCACATCACATTTAGTGGTGATCTCGGGCATGGCCGGCAGGAGACCATTGAGGCTCCGGACCCACTTCCTGAAACCGAGTATTTGGTTCTTGAGAGCACGTATGGAGATCGGGTTCACGACCCGCAGAATCCCTTCGATGCGCTTCAGGGATACATCCAGCAGATTTACAAGAATCAAAGTGCGCTTGTGATTCCGTCCTTTGCGGTCGGGCGCGCACAGGAAGTTCTTTTTTTGGTTCGGATGCTCGAGGATCAAGGACGGATTCCGCAAATCCCGGTGATTCTGGATTCCCCCATGGCCGAGGATGCGACTGCGATTTATCTTGCGCACCCGGAAGACCACCCGCCCAACATCAGTTTTGAGAGAAAGCAGCGGAATTTCTTCCCTCATCGCTTTGAGTGGACGCGAAGTGCTCAGGAGTCCATCGAGCTAACCAAGCGACGAGGGCCGATCATCATTCTCTCTGCCTCAGGGATGTTGCAAGGGGGGCGGATCCTGCATCATCTCAAGACGCGCTTGGCGGATCCCAGGAATATTGTGGTTTTTGTCGGTTATCAGGCCGAGGGCACCAAGGGATGGTTTCTTAAGAATCATGGCAAAAAAGAAGGCGCTCTTCGGATTCACCATGAGCCGATTCCCGTAAACGCAAAAATCGAATCGATTGATTCACTTTCGGCGCATGCGGATTCGAATGATCTTGTTTCATGGGTGAAAAATTCGACCAAAAAGCCCGAGCAAATCATTCTAAATCACGGACAGCCTGCCGCAACCCTTGCTCTGGCGCAGAAAATCAAAGCGGAACTCGGGATCAAAGCCGTTCCCCTGATCTGAGTTTTGGGGTAGAGTCTTCCCATGAAAAAAACAATCAATTTCGGCCGTGTCGCAGCCCTTTTCTTTCTTTATTTTTTCTTGAACCCAAGTGCGGACTCTCGTGCCGCAACCGGTCCTGCAAACTTTCATGAATTCAAGGTAAACACCCTGGCCGGAGTGCCGGTGGATCTTTCAAGCTACAAAGGAAAGGTTTTGCTTGTAGTGAATACCGCATCCAAGTGTGGCTATACTCCGCAGTACCAAGGGCTCCAAACCATCTATCAGCGTTATCAACCAAAGGGCTTCGAGATTCTTGCATTTCCAAGCAATGATTTTGGAGGCCAGGAGCCCGGCACTGCAAAAGAAATCAAAAGCTTTTGTGAAACCAAGTACAAGGTGAGCTTCCCGCTCTTTGAAAAGAACCCGGTGTCAGGATCCATGAAGCAGCCCTTGTATGAATGGCTCATCAAAAACGAGCCCGGAAATATCCGCGGGCCGAGTGAAGTCAGCTGGAACTTTGAAAAATTCTTGATCGCAAAAGACGGCAAGGTGCTTGCGCGGTTTCGTTCGAGTGTGACTCCCGAGAGTCCTGAGGTGATGAAGGCGATCGAGGGAGCCTTGAAGTAATGGTTTCAAAGGTTGCGCGGGCCATGGTCCTTCTGAGTCTTGCCTCGGCTTGCACTTTGAGCGCTCAAGGCACCGGCAGCCCAAGTGAGAAAAAAATGAGCGAAAAGAAGATACTCAAGCATTTGAATTCTGAACAGCTTGCGGTCACCCAGCAATGTGCGACCGAGAATCCCTTTCGAAATGCCTATTGGGATCATCACGATGCCGGAATTTATGTCGACATTGTGGATGGAGCCCCGCTCTTCAGCTCGAAAGACAAATTCGATTCCGGCACGGGCTGGCCGAGTTTTTCCCGCCCCATTGAGGACAAGTTTCTTGCCCTGACCGAGGACCGTTCTCACGGGATGGTTCGAACCGAAGTGAAGTCAAAGGTGGCGGGCTCCCATCTTGGGCATGTGTTTGATGACGGACCTGCTCCGACGAAGAAACGGTTTTGCATCAACTCCGCCTCCTTGCGTTTTGTCAGCGCCCTCAATCTTGAAAAAGAGGGGTATGGAAAATACAAGGACCTGTTCTCAAAAGAGGTGCTGGAGGCCGAGAAAAAGAAACGGAGTGAACGCATGAAGAGCGGAGAGTTTCAGGAAATTATCCTTGCCGGAGGGTGTTTTTGGGGAGTTCAGGACCTGATTCGGAAACTTCCGGGAGTGATCGATACCGAAGTCGGATACACCGGAGGTCTCACCGAAAATCCGGTGTATGAGGACGTCAAGAAAGGCAAAACGGGGCACGCCGAATCGGTTCGCGTCGTGTTTGATCCGAAGGTTCTCGGGGTGGAAAAGCTCCTTGATCTTTTCTTCACCCTTCATGATCCCACCACCAAAAACCAGCAGGGCAATGACATTGGAAGTCAGTATCGGTCAGTGATCTTCTAC
>CANGWP010000073.1 GCA_947457605.1 Bdellovibrionales bacterium
AACTCCGGTGGCTCGGGCTTTTCGGGACGGATGGAGCCGAATTCGTTCGCCCAATAAAAGGGGCAGCGCTCCCGTCCGGTTCCTGCGCGAGCGATTCCCATCTGATGAAATTGGGGATGCATCATGTTCCGCAGGTGAGTGGGCGATTTCGAGAATTGAAGAAATGTGTCGGTGGCCCCGCCAAACCCGCACGCGATGTTTTCGCCCGCGAAGGTGTAGCTTGAGTATCCAAGACCTTTCATTCGCTGAAACGGAGTCTGTTGGTTTACTGGTCCGTAGTGGGTCAGGAAATCCATTCCAGCCATCCAAGTGCTGTGATTGCGAGCTGCAAGCATGAGCGTTGGCTCAAGCTCAAGTCTTGGAAGACTCAGGTGCTCACGGAACGTGTTGATGATTCCAAAAAATCGCGATTCCTCAACCCCAAGACCCTGACTCTCTGCTTCGGCAAATGCAGTACTGCAAAAAAGGCACGCAAACAGCGACCCTAAACGCAATGATGATTTCATGCGACGACCCCCCTTTGAGCCTCACGGCTAGGAGGTCTACCTTTTGCTCAGCATGGAGTAAAGGAAATTCATTGACAAAGTGCCCTATTCGTGTGAAACGTCGTGTCGTGAATTTGGGGGTGTTGGAATGAGAATCAGCTTTGCGAGCGTTTGTGTTTTGGGTTTGGTCTTCGGTTGCGGATCGCGGGTGATGGACTACGCTGCTCAAGAAAAGAGTGAAGAACGTCCGGCAGACTCGGGTTCCTTCCGAAGAGCCAATCAGCCATTTCAACCTGTGATCGGGATTGATGGCAAGTGGGCAAGCTCTTGTGTGTCTCATCCCCTGAAGTCCAGTGTCTTTTTTAAAGAGTTCCTTGAGTTGGACGAAGGGCGAATTCATCGGACCCAGCGAGTGGCGCTGGATAAATTTTGCGCGCAAATTCTCTATCAACAGGAAACCGAATCAACAAACGTGATTTCCGGAAGAGGTGAGTACTCAGAGACAAGGGAGGGTGTGACCTTATTGCCTTTCGGCGCGGTTGGACGGGAGATGTTCAATCGCGGTGGCGTATGTGGCGTACGGGACTGGGAGGCAACCGTCGCTCAGTCCTTTGAAGACCCGAAGGTTTGCGGTGTTTCCAGGGTAGTATCGGGAAAAATCGAGGTAAGCGATCAAAGCGGGCGACCCAGGATGACGGTAGAAACGTGTGAAAACAATCCTTCCCGAAGTTGTTACACGCTTGTCTATGATCAAAGGCCTGCGGCACGAGGCATGCAAAAGCCTGACTTAGCCTTGCGTTGAAATCTTGAATCCGTGGTCCTGCCAATCGGGGAATCCGCCACCGTCGACACACATCAGGTTCTTTGCGCCGAGTGTCTCAAGGATCTGGCACGCGGTGATTGCGCGTCCGCCTGCCCGGCAGTAGATGTACACGGTTTTGTATTTTTTCAAAGATTCATAATGATTCATCACCAGGTCAAATGGGATGTTTTTTGATCCGGGAACATGGCCCTCCGCGAACTCTCCCGGCGTGCGAACATCCAGAATGATCTCGTCGGATTTTGGATTCTGATAGGCAGCATGGAGTTCAGGAATGGATATGGATTTCATGGTTTGATCCTTATCACAAACAACCTCGGGATTTATAACAAATTGTTCGTCATTTCCGCACCTTTATGGCAATTTCATGGGCCTATGGCCGACATCAATGATGCCTTGATCCGGAAAGTTGCGGAACTGTCCCGTCTGAAACTTGAGGACGGTGAGATCGGGAATTACGTCATCTCCATTGGCGAGATTTTGAATCATGTGAATCAGCTTACTCGAGTGAATACGGACGGGGTTGAGCCGATGTTTTATGGGATCGACGATTCGCTTCGCTTGCGTGAGGACCGGGTTCGGGAGTTTCCTGCCGATGAAGAGGGAAATCCGAAAATCCTGAAGCATGCGCCCTCGGTTGAGGATGGGGGATTCAAAGTCCCTCAAATCGTGGGGTAGGGCTTGTGATTATGAATTCTCTCACCTCCATCCGTGAAATTCATGATTCCTTCGATGAGGGCTTGAGCGATCCGCTTTCGCTGACCGAATCTTTTTTCACCCGCATCAAAGAAAGCCCGCACAACGCTTACATCACGCTTTGTGAAGACCGGGCGCTCAAGCAAGCAGAGGTGCTGCGGTTAAATCTAAAAACCAAATTTCAGGGAAAGGTTCCGCGCGCGAGTCATCCGCTTTTTGGAATTCCGCTTGGAATCAAGGATGTGCTCACCATGGATGGAATTCGCACGACCTGCGCATCCAAAGTGCTTCAAAACTACATTCCGCCCTTTACCGCAACCGCGGTCGAAAGACTCGAGGTTGCGGGCGCCATATCACTTGGAAAATTGAATATGGATGAATTTGCCATGGGAAGCTCAAATGAGAACTCCGCCTTCGGGCCGGTGCTTCACCCGACTCATCCGGATCGGGTCCCCGGGGGCTCAAGCGGAGGATCCGGAACCGCAGTTGCCGCTGATCTCTGTGTTGCGGCACTGGGGACGGATACGGGAGGCTCCATTCGTTTGCCTGCATCGTTTTGCGGAGTGGTGGGGCTTAAGCCCACCTATGGACGGATTTCGCGCTATGGTCAGATTGCCTTTGCATCCTCGCTCGATCAGATCGGTCCCATGACGAGAACTGTTCGTGATGCCGGCGTTTTGGCCAAGGTGATGGCAGGAGTCGATCCATTCGATTCCACAACGTCTGATCGACCAGTGGAGGATTGGGGTGCGGTGGTGGATCACGCGAGGTTGGATTCCGGAAGCTTGAAGGGGCTCAGGGTGGGGATTCCTTCGGAATACTTCATCGACGGAATTGATCCCGAGGTCAGATCCGCGATTGAGCGCGCGATCGAATTTCTAAAATCCGAAGGGGCCGCCGTGGTTCCTGTTTCACTTCCTCACACGCAGTATGCGGTATCCACGTATTATGTGATCGCCGTGAGTGAGGCTTCCTCGAATCTGTCGCGATTTGATGGTGTTCGTTTCGGAATGCGCCCGGAGGAGGCGATGAAATCCTCTTCTCTCACCGATTTTTACAAGCAGGTGAGGTCGCTTTTTGGTGCGGAGGTGAAGCGAAGGATCATGCTAGGGACTTTTGCCCTTTCGAGCGGGTACTTTGAAGCCTACTACCGGAAGGCAGCTCAAGTGCGAAGACTCATGAGGGGGGATTTCGAACGCGCATTCCAGTCAGTCGATGTTATGGTTTCGCCGGTCAGTCCCACCACCGCATTCAAGCTCGGAGAAAAAGCGAAGAATCCGCTTCAGATGTATCTTACCGATATCTTCACCATTCCCGCCTCTCTTGCGGGGCTTCCGGCCATGAGTGTTCCGGTGGGGAAGGATCAGCTCGGTCTATCGATTGGAATGCACCTGATTGCTCCGCGATTTGAGGAGAGCACCTTGCTACGGGTGGCAAGTCGTCTGGAGGGAAAGACATCATGAGCCTGACCTGCCTTGGTGTACCTGTGGATGTGAATACGGAATTTGAGGCTGTGATCGGCCTTGAAGTGCATGTCCAGCTGGCGACCGATTCAAAGATTTTCTCTTCCGCTCGTGCAAGGCCTGAGTCCGGAAACTCGGTTGCGGACGAGGCAGTGAACAAAAACACGACTCCCGTTTGCGCCGGACATCCCGGAACGCTTCCCGTCCTGAATGAAAAGGCAGTGGGCCATGCCGTCAGAGCAGGGCTTGCAACCGGTTGCAGAATCAATCTGAAGAGCATTTTTGCGAGAAAACATTATTTTTATCCGGATTCGCCGAAGGGTTATCAGATTTCGCAGTATGATCTCCCTCTTTGTGAAAAAGGATTCCTCGACATCGAACTCGGCGAGGAAGGCGAGATCACAAAACGCATTGGAATCACCAGAATCCACATGGAAGAAGATGCGGGAAAAAGCCTCCATCTGCATGGGTACAGTCTTGTAAACCTGAATCGCGCTGGAGTTCCACTGATTGAGGTTGTGAGTGAGCCCGAAATGCGGTCTCCGCTTGAGGCCGGGGCCTATCTTCGAAAACTCTATGCGATTGTCACCGCGATCGGAGTTTGTGATGGAAATCTTCAGGAGGGAAACTTCCGGTGTGATGCAAACGTGTCCATCCGGCCAAAAGGGGTGAGTGGATTCGGCACCCGTGCTGAGATCAAGAATGTGAACTCCTTTCGCTTTGTCGAAAAAGCGATCGAGTACGAAATTGAGCGGCAGCGGCAGGTGATTCTTTCGGGTGGAACGCTCGTGCAGGAAACCCGTCTTTATGATTCTCAAAAGAACCGGACCTTTTCGATGAGGACGAAGGAAGAGGCCGAGGATTATCGCTACTTTCCGGATCCCGATCTTCCGCCCCTGGTTTTATCTGCTGAAACGGTTGACGCGATTCGTACGGCACTGCCCGAACTTCCGGATCAGAAACGCGATCGCTATATGCGCGATTACGGCTTGCGTAGGTTTGATGCGATTCTTCTTTCATCCGCCTCGAATTGGGGACGGATGTTTGAAGAGAGCGTAATGTTTGCCGGAAAAGAACAAGGAAAGATTCTTGCAAATCTCATGATCGGAGAAGGAATGCGCCTTGTTTCGGAGGCGGAGGCGAATCCGGATGTGCAGAACGCAGGGTTCACTGCAAAGCAATTTTCGGATCTTGCAAAGGCCGTGTCCGATCAAACGGTGTCGATGACTGCGGCAAAGCAGGTGCTTGCGATCGCCTTCAAGGAGGGCGCAGAAGTGGGAGCGATCATTGACCGAGAGGGACTTAGGCAGGTGAGCGATCTTACCGCGCTTGAGCCTGTGATCGAAGAGATCATCGCGAAGAACCCGAAGCAGGCCGAAGAGTTTCGTTCCGGAAAAGAAAAGGTACTTGGATTTTTTGTGGGGCAAGCGATGAAAGCAACACAGGGCAAGGCCAATCCCGCATTGCTGCAGGAACTGGTCGTGAAGAAGTTGAAAGGGTGAATATGAAGAAGATCATGAAGGTGTTTGGAGTTCTGGCTGCGGTGATCTTGGTGGCGCTGCTGACCATCCCGTTTTTTGTGAATGTGGACAAGTTTCGCCCGGAGATTGTGAAGGCCGTAAACTCGAAGCTGAGTGGCAGTCTTGAACTCGGGAAGCTTAGCTTAAGCCTCTGGGGTCGAGTCCATGTTGGAGTGGATGGATTGAAAGTGACGGATTCCAAGGGGGCGCCGGTACTTTCGGTAAAGGATGCCGCATTTGATATGCCCTACCTTTCGGTGATCTCGGGCTCGCCACTCATCACCATCGGAATGAAGGAACCTGAAATCCGGGTTCTAAAGGACAAGGAGGGCAAGCTCAATGTCATGACTCTCATGAAGTCCGAGCGTGCAGCAAGCGCAGCCGGAAAGGATCAGAAAAAGGAGTCGACTCCTTCAGGTCAAGTCGAATTGCCCGGGCTCGCCGTGAACGCGCATTTCGGAATCTCAATTGAGAATGCGAAGCTGGTTTACAAGGATCAGGCGATGGATCTGACCAATACCGTCGATCGCCTGAATGTTCGGGTAAAGGATTTCTCGCTCTCCCGAAAAACCGAGATGGAAGTTTGGGCCGATCTCAAAACCAAAATGGGGACTGATCTTGAGCTCGAAGGACCGCTTACTTTCAAGATGGCCCTTACTCCTGAGATTTCAGGGGGCGAATTCAAAAAGGCAACGGTTGAGGCGGATTTTTCCGCGGATGACCTTTCCATCCGAAAAGGTGAATTGTTTACAAAGAAAAAGGGAGTTCCGACACGGCTTGATTTCAGCGCAACTCTCGATACTTCAGCGCTGACTTTGAAAGAAGCGATGATCCGCTTTCACAATGCCGAGATTCTGCTCTCGGGGATCTTCCACAAGGATCAGGGTGCCGATTTCAAATTCGAAGCAAAGCCTGTGGATCTGAAGCCCTGGAATGAGCTCGTCCCGATGTTGAAGGAATATGAGCTCGAAGGAAAACTCGGACTGAAGGGCGGGCTCAGGGGAAAGTCAGAGTCGCTTCAGTATGAGGCGATGGTGAATGTGGATGGATTGTCGGCAAAGGGACCGATGCTGAAAGCAAAACCGGTGCTACACGGGTCAATTCATGTTTTGACCGACCAGATTGAAAAACTTGCGCTTGAACTCAAGGCCCCCGGAAACGGTTTGACCTTGGATGCCAAGGTTCGATCCTTTAGCAAGCCCCAGGTGGTCTTTTCTTTGAATTCTCCAAAAGGAATGGATCTGGATCAGTGGGTGGAATTTCCAGCAGATGGTGCCGGTGCAAAGGCATCCAAAGAATCCGCCGCTGCATCGGATGCAAAGTCTGGAGCCCAAACCAAGGAAGAGGACCTTGATGCACTTTTGGATCCACTTCGCAAAAACGAGATCGCTCGTGACCTTGCTTTGGATGGAAGTGTGTCGATTGCCTTCCTGAAGGCGAAGGGATTCCGCATGGATGATCTCCGTACCAAAATCCAGATGAAGAATCTCGTCGCCGCCCTAAGCGACATCAAGCTCAAGATGTATGATGGAACCATGGGCGGAAACTTCTCGGTGGATCTAAAACCGAAGGAACCTTTTTATTCGATGAACTTCACTGTCGCCGGGTTCGACATGCAGAAGGCGGTGGAATCCCAGTTTCAATCCTTCAAAAACACATTGACCGGAGTCTTGAGTGCATCCATCCAGGGGAGTGGCGCAAGCTTCAATTCAAAGGCTGCGAAACGGCAGCTCAAGATGAAGGGAAGTTTCAAGGTGGTGAATGCATCCTTCCGGTCCATGGACATTGCCAAGATGGCAAATGAGGCGATCTCGGGCTCCTTGGGCAAAATTGCAGACAAGGTGCCGGTGCTGAAGGGAAAGAGTCTTAAGGTCAATTCAAATGCGGATTCAAAGTATGAACTGATTTCCGGATCTTTTACGATCCAGAACGGATCCCTTGAGGCACCCGATTTCGTGGCAAAGGCCGCTCCCAAACGAGGCGTGGATCTAAAGGGCTTTACGCGGATGGGATTGATCGATGAATCCCTGGATGCGAAGTGGGAGCTTACGGATACTCAGCGGGTGACTGGTGCGGATCAACTGACGGTGAACATCGCAGGAAAGAACATCCCGAACTTTCTTGCGAAATCCGAGAAAGATCCTGTCACTCTTCCGATCACGGTAGGATGCAAATGGAGCGCACCATGCATGAATTACGGACAGGTGCCTGAGTATCTTGCGGGAGTTGCCGCAAAGCGACTCGGAAATGTTGCCCAGGATGTCGTTAAACAAAAAGTCCAGGACTCGGTGAAAGGTGCGATCGAGAAGGGGGTTGGCAATGCGATCAAAGGATTATTTGGCCGCTAAAACATGAAGGAAGCATCATGAGACAAGCATCCATTGATCTTGGTACCAACACCTGTCTGTTGCTCGTGCGCGACTCCGGGGGAAGTGTCCTGCACGACGAGTCGACCGTGGTCAGGCTTGGCGAAGGGGTTGCGGCCAGTGGAATCTTGAAGCCCGAGGCGATGAATCGTGCACGGGAATGCATCGAAAAATACGTTCGAATTGCCACAGGGTTTGGGGTTTCCGCCCAGGACATTGTTGCCGTGGGTACAGCTCAAGCCCGTGATGCGAAGAATGCCGCTCCATTTTTTGCGGATCTGAAGGCAAGCCTCGGCGTTGACTTTCGGATCCTGTCTGGTGATGAGGAAGCGCGGGCCACCTTTCTTGGAGCGGCACTTCCGGGAATTGATGCTTCCCGAATGGTGGTCATGGACATTGGTGGTGGAAGTACAGAACTTGTCGCCATTCCAGAGGGAGCCAACGCCCTGTTGGGCACCAGTCTTGGAATCGGCGCTGTAAAGATCACCGAGAAATTCCTGTTCTCCAATCCCGTGAGTGATGCCGAGTTCTGGGCTGCCGAAGAGGCGATTGACCGCGAACTTTCCGCGCTGTTGTCCTGGCGGGATGAGCTTGGTCTTCGCATCAAAGGGGAGCCGGAGTTTGTTGCGGTTGCGGGCACCGCAGTGACCCTTGCCATGCTTCAGCTTGGAAGCTCCACCTATGATCAGAAGCAGCTGGATGGGGTGGAGCTAAAAAGAGGGGATGTGCATCGAATTGTGGAGGAACTCAAATGGAGATCCATCGAGGAGCGAAAGGCGATGGTGGGAATGGAGTCGAAGCGAGCGGATGTGATTCTGGCGGGAGCCCTGATTTTCTGGAGAGTCATGGAAAAGCTTCGTTTTCCCCTGGTGCGCATTTCGACCCGTGGTCTTCGATATGGAGTGCTCGGGCAAGCGAGCTGAAGCGAATTCATTGAATCATCTTGTTTCCTTGCCGGATTTCGTTGCCTGAGGCAAAACCTCCGCATGAATCTGCTCGTAAGAGTCCTGTTCTTTGGAGTTGTTCTTGTTCTTTCGGGTACCGCCCGGGCCGACTTAAAGGACAGGCTGATTCAGAATTACCTGAAAAGAACTGCGCCTCTTTGGCTTGAGTCGAATCTTCCATCTCCCGAAGTGCGTACCTTTGATCAGTTGATTGATCATTTCGCGCGTGCTGGTTCAAAACTCAAGGGGAGTACCTTCAAACAGCGGTACTTCATTGATTCCAGCTATGCGGAAAATGAATCATCCCCGGTGCTTTTCTACATTTGTGGGGAGTCCACCTGTGAGGGGCCGTCCGACACTCCGGTGCTGAATCGTTTGGCACGAAAGTACAAAGCCCATCGGGTTGCACTGGAGCATCGGTTCTATGGGGATAGTCAGCCCTTCGATTCACTTTCTTCCGAAAACCTCCGCTACCTTTCGATGGGCCAGGCGCTTGAAGATCTGGCTCACTTTCAGCGGTATGCCCAGGCTGCACTGAAGCTCCAAGGAAAATGGATTGCAATCGGAGGCTCGTACCCGGGCGAGCTTTCCGCTTTCTATCGAATGAAACATCCCGAGCTTGTGGTTGGTGCTCTTGCTTCATCGGCTCCGGTTTTTGCGAAGGCTGATTTTTTTGAATACGATCGCCACGTAGCAAGGGTCGCAGATCCCGCATGTTTGAAGGTGATACAAAAAGTGGTCTCCGAGGTCGAGAGTCGATTGGCTTCCGAGCCGTCCCGTACCGAGGTGAAACGGCTGTTTCAATCGGAGCGGGTCACCCACGACGTGGACTTTCTTTATGTTCTGGCGGATATGGCGGCGATTGCGATTCAATACGGGTTTCAAAAACAGTTTTGTGACGTTTTGATCTCAGGCGAGCAAGCGGGAGCACCGGTGGCTGCGTATGCAAAGAGCGGGCTTTCCCTTATGTCCATGCTTGGCACGTCTCCGGTGCAGGATTCTTTCGGGGGTTCCATGAGTGAGAATCCCGCCGACTACCGTGAGTATGCGGGAAGGCAGTGGATGTATCAGTCCTGTACCGAATTCGGGTTTTATCAAATTGCGAATGAGGATTCTGTCCAGACTTCTCGCTCTGCTCGTATTGACCTGAAGTACCACAATGAAGCCTGCGATCGCCTGTTTGGGATCAAGATGCCGGTAAACACCGAACGAACCAATCGCAATTATTACTCAGGGTTGTTTGACGCCAAAGTGACAAACATCCACTTTACGAATGGCAGCAACGACCCTTGGTCGAATCTTTCGATTACAAACGAGAGTCAACTCCAGGAGCTGAATCCAGGCTTGAGCGCGTTCTTTATTCCGGGAGCGGCTCATTGTGATGATCTTGGCTCAAGAGTCATGGCGGGCCTTACAGAGGCTCGTACCCGCTTTGAGGAGTTGTTTGTTCGCTGGCTTAGCGAATGATTCGAAGAAGCTTCTGAGCCAGAGCAGGATCCCTTGCCTGAAGACGCTTTAAGAGCGAGTTCCGGAAGGATGGGTCCGCATGGCGGAGCAGCTCAATGACTTGCTCCAGGCCGTTCACACGGACCGTGGAATCCACGGAATCCAGAGGTTCGGTTCGGGGTGGATGGGTCGCGGGGGCATCCTGGCGGGTTCTTTGGTTCATGTGACTTTCCCTTTCTGATTTGTCTTCTGCTTTTCTTTTTCGAACTGGTGATTGAGCTCATCCGAGGCCTTTTTGTAATGGGCCTGAAGTTTCAGGATTTGTTCGTCGCCGGACCGTTTTTCCTGTTCGATGCGCTGGGTGTACTGATTGTGAACTTTGGCCGCTTCCTGTTCGCCGGCCATCTGCTCCCTGGCGAGGAGTTCTTGATTCTGTTCCCGGACCTGACCGAGTTTTCGTTCAAGGATCTCGGCTTCACTTGAGATCTTTACATCGAAATCCCTGCGAATCTCCTCGAGCTGTTTGTTCTGGGTTTCAATCACTTTTCCAAGTTTCTCCCGATAATTGTCTTCCTTCTCGCGGATCGTGGCGTCCTGATCCCTTTCCATTTGCGTAAGGTAACTACGGTAGCGGATTTCATCGACATTGTTTCCCGGCCCATTCATCGAATTGCCCATGGAGCCTCCTTGAAAATTCGGCAGTGCCTGCCCCATCCTTATGTTCGCAGTCGGGAATTCCCTTCACAATCGGCAAAAAATACCTATAATTCCGGGAAGAGGAATCCATGGCTACATTTTCAAAAGAGTTCACGATATTAGGACAAAAAGTAGTGATTCAGGACCAGGCGCAGGCGGACC
>CANGWP010000074.1 GCA_947457605.1 Bdellovibrionales bacterium
ATCCTGGAAGCGGGTGCTGCTCTCCACGCCAGACATCTCAAACAAGCTTGATCAGGTGTCGCAGTTTTTTTCAAAGCGCCCGGTGCGATTGTTTTCAGAGGCAAAGCCGCTTCGTCGAATGGGCGGGTATCTCAAACTGAATGATGGGCTTTTTAAGATTTGCGCGATCTCGGAGCCCGAGAATCTTTCAGGATATGAGTGGGATGTCGATCAGGGGGGTGCTTTTGATCGAACCTATTACCGGGTGCGGGTTCAGGATCGCGAGGGAGTGGAGCAGGAGTGGTGGGTGTACAAGGATGAGCATCACGGGAAGTTGAAACTCCATGGAGTATACTGAGCTCAAATCCTATTCTTTTTATTCCTTTCTTAGGGGAGCAGGCTCACCCAGGGAACTCATTGAGGAAGCAATCAGGCTCGGCTTGTCAGGGCTTGCGCTTACTGATCGGGGTGGGGTGTATGGACTTCCAAAAGCCTTTCATGCGGCAAAAGAACTCGCTGTGGGCAAGGATTTCAGGCTCCTAAGCGGCTCTGAAATTCCACTCCTTCATGCGGGAAATCTTTCTCTAAGCCTCATTGCGCCTTCAAGGCAAGCGTACGGAGCGATGTGCAGGCTCCTTACTTTGTCGCATGAGGGGAGTCCTAAGGGCGAGGGTGGGCTAAGCATCGATCGTTTGGTTTCTCTTCTGAGTGACATTCCTTTCGCGCAGGATTTGCTTTTGTTTCCAGAGTGGCAAGACGAGTGGTTTGCCACACAAAACTCAAGCGATGAGGTTTTAAAAAAAATAACGCCGCTCTTTTCGCTTCGAAATCCAAAGTGGATTCCGCTGACCCGCTTTCAAGATGGCTTTGACGAAAAGCGCACTTTATTTGCGCGTGAATTGTCAAAGCGTTTCGGCGTCCCCTGTGTCGCAACCCAAAGCGTGTTGCATCCGTCTGCAAAATCAAAAATCCTGCAAGACACCCTAAGCTCGATTCGGGAAGGGGTACCGTTTGATCAGATGGGGCTTAAGCTTTCCCGAAATGCGGGCCGGAGGCTCAGATCTCCGCAAGAAATGCTGGAACTGTTCTCAGACCAGCCTTCTCTGCTTATTGAGACAATGAAGATCCGGGAACAAGCTACGTTTTCGCTCTCCGAGCTTCGCTATCGCTATCCATCGGAATGGATTCCAAAGCCCCACACAGCCCAGAGCTATCTTGTCGAGCTTTGCAAGAAGGGCCTGCACGAGCGCTACCGTGGGAATCCAGGCGATTCGGTCATCCGGCAGCTTAGGCATGAGCTTCGATTGATTGAGGAGCTCCAGTTTGCGGATTATTTTCTTACCGTGTACGACATCGTGGATTTCGCGCGTTCCCGTAAAATCCTCTGCCAAGGGCGGGGCTCAGCCGCCAATTCAGTCGTGTGCTATGTGCTTGGGATCACCGCGATCGATCCGGTCCGGATGAATCTTCTGTTTGAGCGGTTTTTGTCGGCAGAACGCGGAGAGCCGCCTGACATTGATGTCGATTTTGAGCATGAGCGCCGCGAGGAAGTGATCCAGTACCTTTATCAAAAATACGGGCGCGATCGCGCGGCCATGGTGTCGGCTGTCGTGACCTATCGCCCGCGCTCCGCTCTTCGGGATGTGGCAAAGGCATTTTCATTGCCCGTAGGAACGCTCTCTGCAAGGAAGGTCGAAAAAGAGCTGCTTTCCTCAAAAGAGGTGAGCGAGGCCAAGAGCACAAAGATTCTCGAAGTGGTGGAGGCGCTGGAGGGGTTTCCCCGGCATCTTTCCATTCATTCCGGAGGCTTTACGCTCCCAAGCGAGCCTGTCGACACGATCGTTCCGATCGAGCCTGCCACAATGGAGGGGCGAACCATCATCCAGTGGGACAAATACGATCTTGATATTCTGGGGCTCCTTAAGATTGATGTGCTGGCCCTTGGAATGCTCTCTGCGATCCGAAAGAATCTGGATGCCGTAGGACTTCAGCTTCATGAGGTTCCAAGCGAGGACCCTGCAACCTATGCCATGATGTGCAGGGCGGATACCATCGGAGTGTTTCAAATTGAATCCCGCGCCCAGATGTCGATGCTGCCAAGGCTAAAGCCCAGAACCTTCTATGATCTTGTGGTCGAGGTGGCGCTCGTAAGGCCAGGACCCATTGTCGGAAACATGGTTCATCCCTATCTTAGGCGGAGGCGCGGCTTGGAGCGGGTGGAGCTTCCTGATCCAAGGCTGGTTCCGATTTTGGGCAGAACCTATGGAGTTCCGATCTTTCAAGAACAAGTGATGAAAATGGCGGTGACCCTTGCAGGCTTTACGCCGGGTGAGGCCGATCAGTTAAGGCGCGCCATTGGTGCCTGGCGATCAAAAGGGTCGATGGATGAGATCGGAGAAAAGCTCCGCATCGGGCTTAAAAAAGAAGGAATCCCGGACTCCTTTGCCGCAGTGATCTTTGAGCAGATCAAGGGATTTTCCGAATACGGATTTCCGGAATCCCATGCCGCGTCTTTTGCGCTTCTGACCTATGTGTCGGCGTATCTCAAGTGCCATCATCCAGCAGCCTTTTTGTGTGCGCTTTTGAACTCGCAGCCCATGGGATTTTATTCGCCTCATACTTTGGTGGACGATGCCAAAAGGCATGGGGTGCGGGTGCTTCAGGTTTCCATTCATGATTCGGATTGGGATTGCACGCTGAACCCCAAAAAAGAAGTACGTCTTGGTCTTCGCTACATCAAGGGGCTGAAAGAGGCGGCCGCAAAAGAAATGGTGGAGGAAAGGCGCAATCGGCCTTTCTCGGGGTTTCATGACTTTGTCGTGCGAACGAAGTTTGATTTAAGATCTTTACGCGCTCTTGCGATGAGTGGGGCATTTGAGGTGATGGGGCTTTCAAGCCGCGATGCCTTGTTCCGGGTTCTTTCCTTGCATGATGGATTGTTTCGTACGGTTCAGGCGCAAGGCGAGTTGTTTCCGGGCGTAAAGCTCCCCGGGCTTAGTGCCTCGGAGCTTGTGGTTCAGGATTATGATTCTTTGGGGCTTTCGGTTCGGGGGCATCCGATGGCCCATCTTCGAAAAAATTTATTCGAGAACCCGAAGTTCAAGGCACGCGCGCGAACCACGACACTGGAAGTAAAGCGCATGAGGAATGGCGCCTATGTGGTGCTGCCAGGCTTATCGGTGGTTCTTCAGCGGCCACCCACCGCAAAGGGAACGGCCTTTGCCACCTTGGAGGATGAAGAGGGGGTGCTTGATTTGATTCTCCACCGGGACGTGTTTGTCAAAAACAAGGATGTCATCCGGGAGGAGGCCTTTTTCTGGGTAAAAGGAGTGCTTCAGCGGGATGGCGATGCCACTCAGGTTGTGGTAAAAGCCATTGAACCGATTTTTTCGGACTTTGACATCCCGATCGCACCCGGTGCCCATGCCAGGCGGTATTAGAAAGGACCCCCTATGTTTCCAGGAATGAACGGACTTGATCCCTCCAAAATGACCCCCGAAGTGATTGCCGAAATCACCGAAGCGATGAGGATGCTCTCTCCTGATCAAATGATGAAGCTTCAAAGCCTCATGCACAATCAGATGGCAGGCTTTGATGTCATGAAGGATATGGCAGCACTCGAACAAACCCTCCCACAAGGGTTTCGCGAGAAGATGGCGCGGGTGATGTACATGGCAAACGGAATCGCGGTTCCGGGTGCCCCGAGTGCCGCAGATCGCGCCGCTTCAGCAGTCGAATCCTCAAGACTGCCAGAAAATCCGGATGAGGCGCGACTCGTGATCCTGCGATCCGTTTCAAGCGGGCTCATGAGCCCGGAAGAGGCGCTGAAGGTTCTGTTTCCCGCATGAAATCAATCTTTGCAGGATGAAAGGCTGCGGATTAGAATGGAATCATGGATAGTTCGGGTTCGGAGTTGCTCAGCGTGTTTTTGGTGTTTAAAAGTGATTCCACCCGGAACCGGCTGAGGGAAAAGCTCGAGTCCTATTTTCCCGAGCAATCCACGATTGATTCCTTTTTCTCCATTTCGGAGGCCATCGAGAAAATTGAGGGCTCGGCGAATGCTTATCGACTCGCATTGATCGAGCAGGAGGGGCAGGGGGTTGTGCTTCTTAAGGCGATTTTGGGGCTCCTGCCGGGTGTTGTTATCGGGGTCGTGACGGAAAATTCCGAACTCATCGGATCTTTATCATCTCAGGAAACCCCGATTGAGGTCCTCGATCCTGCAGATGTCGAGTCAGGTCTTTATCGGATCTTGAAAAAATCAGCAGCCCTTGGACGCCTGCCTTCGCCTGAGCTTCGGGAGCAAGAGGAGTTCATTGCCATCGGCATAGAAAGTCTCTCCGGACTTACTCCTCTCAAGAGCGATGTGTACGCGAGGATCAGAAAAGATCATTATGTTTGTGTCTTTAAAAAGGGCTCAATTCTTGAAACCGGCGATCTGAAAAAGTTCATCGATTCCAATCGGACGGAGTTTCATGTGAAGGCGTCCGAGGTGAAGGATTCTCTGACTCAAGTGAGTGCCCGATTGGATGAGCTTGCAAATGCTTCCGAGGTATCCCAGGCGCAGGCTAGTCAGGAATTCGTTTCGACTCATTCTTTGCTTCGGGACGTGGTGGGGCAGCTTGGATTTACTCCGGAGGCGCAGGCGATTGCCAAGAGTTGCGTGAATATGGCGCTGAAGGCGCTCGGCTCAAAGCCGAAACTAAGTGAGATTTTGGAGGATCTGAAACGCAAGGAGGGGGCGTACATTCCGGCTCATAGCTTCATGATCGGTAATGTGGCCTGCGCGCTTGCATATCGGATCGGCTGGAGTTCGAGCGCGACGTTTTTTAAGTTGAGTCTTGCCGCCTTTTTGCACGACATTTCGTTAAAATCGGAAACCTATGCCAAGCTTCGCGACATTTCTTCCGCGCATGAAGCGGGGCTTGAGAATGAGGAGATCAAGCTCATCAAGCTGCATCCTGTGCAAGCTTCCGAATATTCCAAACAGTTTGCCGAAATTCCATCCGATGTCGATATCATTATTTCGCAACACCATGAAACCCCGAGCGGAGACGGCTTTCCAAGAGGGATGCCCGGAAAATTGATCAGCCCCTTGAGTGCGCTTTTCATCATCTCGCAGGACCTGGTGGATGCGGTTCTTGAGGACCCGGAGACCAGGTTTGAGGAATTCTTCAGGGCCAACGCTTCAAGGTACGAGGTCGGACAGTTTCGCAAGATCTTGGCATTGTTGTTGAAGTAATCAATGAAAACCCGGAAGTCTTTTTCAGAAAAGGTTTGAAGAGGCCCTTTATGGAGACTTAGGAGCTTCTCCGCCTTTTCCGTTCCCGTTAGAGCCATCAGTTTGATCCGGACCAATATTGGAACCACCGGAGCCGCCCTGGGAGCCGTTGGCCGGAGGATTGGTGTCAGCGGGGGGGGGCGTGTCAGTCTTTTTCTCATTCATCCCGCCTTCACCGGCAAGCTTCGCCTTTCCGGATTTTGGGTCCAGAGTAACGGTGCACTCAGTTACCGGTGCAAGCGTGAATGTGGCCTGAAAGCAGGTCACGTGGATTCCTTTTTTTACAAACACGGTGGTTCCCGTTTGCTCACCCTTTCGGGTGTTGTCCACGGTTTCGGATTTTTCCACCTCTGAGATTTTTCCTTCGCGGATCACTGCAGGCTCTGATTCCTGCACCATGCCATCAAAAAGTTCCTGAGCCCGAATTCCGTGGATGGCGAAAGTGGCCTCACTGCCATAGGCTTTCACATTCACAGATTTTCCCTGATATCCTTCTTTGTCTTCTTCGAGTCCTGCATCCTTGTCGGTTTCCCCGATCGGGTACATCTCGTGAAGTTCGCCGGTTTCAATCAGAAAACTGAGTGCGCACTTGTATTCGTGCTTTGGGATTACGGGATTTTTGTTGATCTTCTCGCGGGTGCAGAGGACGTTCTGGCCGATCTTCGTGATTTTCTTTTCGTCCCCATCGCCTGCGAATTCCTTCTTTTCGAGACGTTGGTAGAGTGCCTTTGCGTCATCACCTTCGATGGTGACGGTGAAATTAGTGGGCTTTCCTGATGGCATCGCAAATGCCGATGAAGTGCCCAGTGCCAGAAACGAGAAAGTGAAAAGAGAAAGAGTGGAATTCATAAATCCGATCCTTTTATGCGGTTACTCGGTGCGGTTTTAACAAACTAGATAAAATAAGTCAACAATATTTGAAGCTCCGGGTTATATTGAAGTAGTGAATGGGTCTAGTTGACGATTGTTAACTGGTAACTTTGATTGGGCATGGCTCTCGAACGCCAGAGCTTGAACCCATCGGAATCACTGGTGTTTCGCCGACTCTCGCGAGTTCGGATTGACGATAGCGAGGCCGCAGGAGGCGGCTCGGAGGCGAAACATCTGTTATTCCGATGGGATCGGTCAATGGAGGCCACGGTCCATGCCCACTCAACGATGCCAGTACGCATTGAGTTGACGAAGAAAATCTACTATAGTCTTGGCCTTCAACCACCGGGCTTGGAACCCGGAGAGGAGAATCCATGACGTATTTTGTTTCTGCTTTTTATCATTTCACGCGCCTTGAAAATCTCGAAGCCATCAAAGCCGACCTTGAAAAGACTGCAGAGCAGCTTTCCATCCGGGGATTGTTGATCCTTGGCCCCGAGGGCATCAACACCACCTGTTCCTCTTCCAGTGAAGATAACCTTCAGGCGTTCAAGGCCTGGGTGCTTCAGTACTTCAACGCCAGCTCCATTACATTCAAGGATTCCAAAAGCGACAGGCCGCCCTTTCGTCGGTACAAGGTGAAGATCCGCGAGGAAATCGTGACCACAGGACTTCCTGGTGTAATGCCGCCCGCAGGAAAAAACCATCACCTTTCTCCCGAGGAGTGGAACCGCGTTCTGAAAGAGGAGTCGGATTTTGTCATGATCGACACCCGGAATTGGTATGAGTACAAGATCGGAACCTTCAAGGGTGCTTTGAATCCGGATATCGAGAAATTTACGGATTTTCCGGCATACATTGAGAAACAGGGAATCTCAAAAGACAAAAAAATGCTCATTTTCTGCACCGGAGGAATTCGGTGCGAAAAGGGGATTCTGGAACTTCAGAACCAAGGGTATCGGGATGTGTACCAGCTTGAGGGTGGAATTCTGAATTACCTTGAGAAGTTTCCGAATGACCAATTTGACGGAGAGTGTTTCGTTTTTGATCACCGGGTGGCTGTGGATCAAAATCTTGCTCCTTCAGCGCAGTACGTGCTTTGTCCGCATTGCGGGCAACCGGGAGATACCCAAGTGATCTGCAAGCGATGCGATCACGAGGACAAGATCTGTGAAAATTGTTCCAAGCTTCCGTTCAAGCAAGTCACTTGTTCCAAAAATTGCGCACAACAGTGGGGGCTGAATCCAGGCAAAAAGGGCCAAAGACAACTTCTTCCTTTTGAACTTGAGCATCAGGTTCGCTTAGGTACCGCCGCGCCCCATGCCTCGATCCCCGTGACCAGAACCAAGGCCACACGAATCAATGAGCAGGGACAGGCTGTTACTGTGAACTCATGCAGCAGCTGAGGGTTCTCCATGCGGACGAACATCTGATCATTTTTGAGAAGCCTGCGGGGCTGTCGGTTCATCCATCCGAGCATGCCATTCGCCTTGGATTGAAGCGTACCGAGATCGATGTGATCCGGATTCTCCGGAATCAAACCGGTAGGTCTGTGTTCCCGGTTCATCGTCTCGATCGAGCCACTCACGGGGTCATGATCATGGCCTTTGATGGCTGTACTGCAGGCCTTCTTCAGGAACAGTTCAAAACAGGTGAGGTGGAGAAAAAATATCTTTTGATGTGCAGAGGCTGGGTTTCGGATCAGGGGCAAATCGACCTACCGCTGGAATCCGATCCGAGCCAGGAGTCTGTGGTTTTTCAGGATGCAAGAACCGACTATGCAACGCTCTGCCGGTTTGAGATTCCCGTTTCCTGCGGAAGGCATCCAAGTTCAAGATTCAGTCTCGTTCAGGCAACGCCCAGGACAGGGAGATATCACCAGATCCGGAGGCATTTCAAAAAGCTATCCCATCCCTTGATCGGAGATTCGATGCACGGAGATGGCCGGCAAAATCGGATCTGGCGCGAGATCTTGGACGACCACCGGCTTTTTCTCATGGCCTGGACGCTTCAGTTTCGGCATCCAAAAACGGGTACGCGAATGAAATTTCGCGCTCGGTTTGCAAAGTTTTGGCACCCGGTTTTTGAGCGAGCGGGGGTTTGTCCTGTGGAGCTGTTCAATTAGGAAACGAGGGTTCCAGAAGACGTCGAACTTTCGGCTTCTGCAATGAGTTCGTTCTGGATGAGTTCCTCGAGATGCTGCTTGCTGAGTGCGCGCGGAGCGGGAACGGATTTTTTGGTAGAGATCAAAGCAACTGCGCCTAGAATCATCACGGTTCCCACCACCATTTCGGTGTGAATGGTTTCACCCAGGAACAGGGCACCCCAAAGAATTCCGAAGGCCGGAATCAGATAGCCCACCATGAGTGTCTGGGTGGGGCCGACGCGTTCAAAGAGATGGTAGAAAATCAAAAATCCGATGGAGCTGCAAAGCAAGGAGAGGCAAAGAAGGGCAACCCAGGTTCTGGACTGGTAAAGAGCTGGCGTCACAGCATGGCCTGACCATTCCATTAGGGCGAAGGGGGCAAGGATCAGGCCACCAAGCAGGTGGCTTAAGCCCGCCATGGAATAGGATCGAACAGTCGGTGCAAAACGCTTCATGTAAATACCCGAGAGTGCATAACAAGCAGCAGCCGTAAGTCCGGCGAAAGCAGATAGGAGTGTCATCATGCTGAACTCATGCGCGCCGCTTGCCTGGCCATGAGAGCTCTTGAGCGCAATCAAGGTTACTCCGGAAGTTCCGAGGAAAAATCCAGCTCCCTTTTTCCAGTTCATGCGCTCATCAAGCCACATCAGTGCAAACACGGCTCCGAAGATCGGAGTGGTGGAGTTCATGATCACAGAAAGACTCGAGGGCGCGTGGAGTGCCGCAAACGAATACAGAAAAAAGGGCAGAGCCGCATTCAGCACACCCACGGTGAGGTAATGGCGAAAATGTTTTTTGAATTCAAGGTTCATGCGGAGGAGCTTCATGCCTGAAGTCAGGACCAATCCCGAAATCAGGATTCGAAGACACGCCGTCGGAAGTACGCCAATCACGGGGACCAAAATTTTCATGAAAATGAAAGAAGAGCCCCAGATCGCCGCAAGGACGGTGAGTTTGAACCAGTTGAATGTAGACATGCGCGGACCTTATCGCAGAACTGACTTTTTTGATACACTAATCTGAGGCTTGAATTTGTATCTTCACTAAGCCATTGAATCAAACCGGTTTAATCGCGGAGATTGGCTCAAAAAAAATCAGATGTGGGAGGCGTTCAATTCCTCATAGCATTTCAGAAGGATTGCGACCGTCTTCGGGGTTTCGATTCGGTAGCTTCGTCGAAAGCAATCCTTCAGCTCAGCGAGGTTTTCTTTGGAGTCGGCCGTGTTTTTTGATCCCAAAAACGCACGGTGTTCATCATCGCATGCCATGTAGAGCAGGCGTGCAGGAAAGCCTTTTGGAAGCATGGAGGGAAAAATGACCTGGCCCATCTCGATGAATTCCGAATCCGAGGGCATCCCCTTCAGGAGTGAAAGGGGGATTTGATCGACCTTTGTGGAATATTCGACCTCAAGCTTTTTCAGGTTGTTGAAAACTTCCTTCGGAGAGCGATGGGAGCACCCATTCAGGGTGTCTTCGATTTTCTTTTTCGCCCAGGATTCCAATTCCATTTCCGGTTGGGCCAAAGATGGGCCGGCAAGTGTCATGAGGGAGAGTCCAAAAACCAGGATTTGATTCACGGCTTTCAATTGTAGCACCTCTTTTTATCACAGTCTTTCTTTACAGCTTTTGAATTGTAAGGATCCTGTGTCGGGAGCCACGAGCCTGTCTGCGCGCAGTTCCGGATTCCTTGCAGATGTTGGCGGGTTTCATGGCTCTTCGGGAAGGATTCCATGCAAGACTTCATGGTGGACTTCGAACCACATTTTTTTGCAAATCCGGGGGCTCCATAGTTGTAGGCTCCTGTGAGGAAGAGGGCGGAATCGATATCACTCATCCCGTTCACCCGGAGTTCTCCGTCGACCCGTTTTACCTCCTTCAGGGAGTCTTTGTCATTGGAGGAGTTCCCGTCGTAGTCCTCCTCCAAAAAGCTTACTGCGATCATGCTGGCATCGTAGGTTTGCTTCAGCATTGAAAGCAGGGGGGCATAGCGATAGCAAGAGGCCATCTCTTTTTTCATGCATCCTTTCCCTCCTTTCGTGACCGGGGACTTTCCGTAGGAACAGGGATTCCCCTCCGTACCTGCCCAATACTTGTCCCACAACTCGCGGACCTTGCGACGCGCACGATAGATGAGAAGGGTCGTGTCTTTCATTTTCAAGGCGACGTTCTTTTCTGCGGGCGAGAGTTTCCCGTCTTTA
>CANGWP010000075.1 GCA_947457605.1 Bdellovibrionales bacterium
AAAGCGCGATTTTATTTTTGTGGGCGATGTCGTGTCGGCGATGGTCCATGCTTTTGAGAGTCCGATCCGGCGTGGAATCTTCAATCTCGGAACCGGGAAGGCACGCTCCTTTCTTGATCTCGCGAAGGCGACCTTTTCTGCCCTTGGAATACCTGTGAATGTGGAATTCATTGATACGCCGGTTCAGATTCGTGATCAGTATCAGTATTTTACCGAAGCGAAAATGGAGAAGCTAAAGGCCACCGGGTACACCAGGGAGTTCACCTCGCTTGAAGACGGGGTGGCGGAAACCATTCGTGAACTTAAAAGTCGATTCCGCTGATCTTTTTCCTCTGCTTTCTTCAATTGAGGGAACCTACGAGGCGGCAAAGTTCCACTCAAGGCAAGTAGACCAAATCCTGGGGTTTCAAATCGATCTTGTCGAAAAGAGCATCAATGATCCTACCATTCCCTGGTTTGGACTGGATTCTGATGTTCTTCAGACTCCTTACTCGGAACTCAGATACATGCTCTCCAAAGTGAGCGTGGTCCCTGGCCAAAAAGTGGTAGAGCTCGGCTCAGGTTACTCGAGACTTGCCCACGTGATGAATGCGCATCTTGCAGGCGTGAACTACGAGGGAGTCGAAGTGGTGCCGGAGCGTGCGCGCGAAGCGATGAGGGTGATTGGGTTACGGGGATTGGCAAACGCGAAGGTCATGGAGGGTGATCTCTTTCAGGGGGGCGGATTCCCCGAGGGAGACCCGTATTTTTTGTATGATCTCAGTTCCAGGATCGAGGCCAGTATCCGGGTTGTGGAGGCCTTGCAGAACCAGGCCAAACAGCGCCCGATCCAAGTCATGGCGCGAGGCCTTGCCTCCCGTCAATGGATCGAGCGCGAAGCTCCCTGGCTCTCGCAGGTGGTGGATCCCGCGCACTACGGAAATTTCAGTATCTATCGAAGCGGATGAGGTGGCTTTGCAGGAGGCAAGAGCCCGGCAGAATCGACTGCTTGAACATGCCGTCAGTTCCAATTTACCTTTACTTCGGAATCGCTGCCATCTGCGCGTCGCAGCTTCACGATGCCGTTTTTGCGACCGTATTCAAAAATATCGCGCGTGACTTGAACGTCCTGCTGACAGTACTGGATGATTTTGTCGATCTCGCCCGTCTTCCACCATTCCACCGCCATGAGTCCGTCCGCGGATTTACCGGCATTCAGCGTCCCTTGCGCGAGCGTCTCGAGCTTTAGGAATTTCTGACGGGTGAGTGTTTGCACATCGTACATGATGTCAAACACATCAAGTTTTTCGAGGTTCAGGCCATAGGCCTTCAGAATGATCAGATCGAATCCGCGAATGTTGTAGCCGACCACAAGGCGTTCTTCACAAAGATCGTTTAATTTTGAAATCTCGTTTTCACGAAAGGTCAGAAACTGATCGGTCTTCGAGTCATACGCGCAGGCAACCGAGATCTTGAGTTTGTCGATGTTCCCCCAGCCGCCGACATCCTGAACGAGGTTCTGGGTTTCCAGATCCACCACCAGAAAATGCTTGTTTCGAAGGAATAAACTCGAGGGAACCACATCCTCGGAAAAGGGAACCGCATTCAGATGCTTCCAATAACTGGTATTGAGTCGGATTCTCAGACGATCGGTATCAGTCAAGGCGATATCCTCCGTAAGGAAGGGGTTTTGGTTGAAAACTATTGTAAATTGGTCCGAAATTCGCTAAAAATCAATACCGAACTTTATGAAAACCCACGAATCCATACGACTCTTCAAAAGCCCGATCCTGGAAGCGCTTACTCATGTTCACCCCAGTGTGCCCTTTTTGGTCTGGGTGCCGGTGGTTGCCTATCAAATGCTTCAGGGAGCCGCTCTCCAAACGCCTGCGGCTCTCTTGCTTACTTTCGCGCTTGGAGTGCTCTTTTGGACTCTGACCGAGTATTCCATGCATCGGTACGTGTTTCACTACAATGCCACCACTCGCGTGGGCAAATACCTCGTATTTTTGTTCCATGGAATCCATCACGATGATCCCGAGGATCCGACCCGGCTTGTGATGCCTCCTGTGGTTTCAATTTCGCTTGGGCTTTTGTTCTTTTACGGATTCCGTCTCATTTTGGGAGCGGGGCCGACTCCAGCCTTCTTTTCGGGCTTTATTTCAGGGTACCTGGTGTACGACTACATTCACTATGCAACCCACCATTTCAGGCCGAAAACCGCCTGGGGGAAGCGGATCAAGGAACATCACATGAAGCACCACTACCTCAAAAAGGGTGGAAAGTGGGGCGTGAGCTCGCCGCTGTGGGATCATGTGTTTGGTACGTTCAAGGGCGAGTAAACCCTGGTTTCCTTATAGTTTTGAATAGCAGTTGTAGGTGCTGGGGCTGCTCGGATTCTGAGGAGTGGATTTCTGGCAAAGGATGCTTTCATCCCCGTTCACTGCTTCCTGGATGGATCCACCGCCGATAAAACTGCCAATGGTAATTCCGTAGGTGCCGTTTGTACTCGCTGACGAATACAAGGATTGCGCCTGGGATCCTGTGAAGGATTTTTTCCAACATTCATAGCTGTAGGTGGGATTGGCAACCAGTGCGCCGGTTTTACGGCAAAAGTGGATCCCGTCGCTCGATTGTCTTTGGGCAATCGTGGCTCCAAAATAACCGCTGATGGAGACCGACAGGTCTGGAGCGGGCAGGCTGAAATAAAAAGCTTGGGAGTTGAACGGGGTTCCGTTGGACTGGGCGGAGATTTGGGAGCCAGTCACGCCACTCTGCCCGCATGCGGAAAGAAGCAGCAGAATTAGAATTGTTAAGGGGGCATTTGATTTCTTCATAAAGGAATCTCCGGAATCTCCCTTGAGGAGTAGCAATAGGAGTGCCAGCTCTTTTGGTCCGATGAAAGTCTGAAACAGTCCTCAGCCCCGAATAAATCCGCGAATTGAACGGCCAGTGGCCAGGAAATGAATAGCTGTCCTGAACTTCGACAGAGCAGGGGGCTCAATTGATCCGGTGGATTGCCATCGAATTATCGCTGACGAGCGCACAGGGGCAGCATCCGGATGACTTTCAAGGTATCTGACATGGTGTTGCCGGTATTCGGGGTTTCGACAAAAAACACAGTGCCGTAAGTGCCGAATTTCCCGGTGTTCACCAAGGTGAGCGAAATGTTGCGATTGGAACCGCGTCCCGAATTCATCTTCAATTCAATCAGGAACTCCGTATCCCTGAAATAGTGGATGGGGCGGTTCGAAAAGTCCTTTCGGCGCATGCTGAACCGAGAGGTCCTCAATTGTTCCATGAGCGGCTGGTAGGCGCCGAACATCGCATCACCATCAAATCCGCCCACGTTGCCGGATTCGGCCGCCGAGTCGTAGGTGTCTATGGTGCACTCAAATCCCGAAATTGTGGTGGAACTTTCATGGGCAAAGACGGGGCCGGTGGAAAGGCAGATCAAAAGCAACATGAATGGATTTTTCATTCCGAACTCCAATCTTGCGGGGATCCTAGCATCGGGGCCGCTTTTCAACAATCCTGATTTATGGGTTCGGCAGGTGTGGATGCTGGGTTTTTATGAGCAATAATGACCGCTTGAAAATGCAAATTTGAGAAAGGTTGACTTCTCCACCCAAGGTTTGGTATCGATAGATCTTTCGAAAGGATTATCAATTTATGGTTAAGATTCGTCTTCAGCGCATGGGCGCTAAGAAAAATCCACAGTACGTTCTTGTAGCTTGCAACGAAACAGCTGCCCGCAATGGCAAGTTTTTCGACAAGGTTGGATTTTATTATCCGAAAGCTGCAAACGCAAAAGACAAGCTCAAGCTCGACACTGAAAGATTCGATGCGTGGATCAAGAAGGGTGCCCAAATGACCCTTACCGTTGAGCAAATCGTCAAGGCTGCAAAGTAAGATGACGCAATCCCAGACACCGGGCGAACTGTGTCGGATGATTGAAGTGATTGCAAAGTCACTGGTCGATCTTCCGGATCAGGTCGCAGTTTCGGAAATCATCGGCGAAAATACCACTGTGATCGAGCTGCGAGTCGCGAAGACCGACATCGGCAAGATCATCGGCAAAGAGGGAAAGACCGCGAAAGCGATCCGTACCATTCTTCTTGGGGCCGCAACGAAGCTCAAGCGAAGAACCGTTTTGGAGATTGCAGAATAATTTCCCGGAAATCACCGGGTGTGAAAGAGCCGGGGCGTGAAAGCTTCCGGCTTTTTTTTTATGGCGTTAAAGAAAATCACCTATCTCAGTCTTTTTCCGGGAATGATCGACCAGGGACTCTCGCACAGTCTTGTGGGAAAGGCCCGTCAGGCGGGTTCGGTGGAACTCAAGTTCGTTCAGATCCGCGATTTCGCTACCGACAAGCACAAATCAGTCGACGACACTCCGTACGGAGGGGGGGCCGGCATGCTTTTGCGTGCGGATGTGTTATTTCAGGCCTGGAGTTCGGTGACGAATCTTGAGGAAAGGAATTCGGATTCGCCATCCCGTCCATACACCATTCTGCTTTCGCCTCAGGGGCGGCAGCTTACGCAAGGACTTGCCCGCGACTGGGTCCATCGGTTTGAACATTTGATTTTTGTTTGTGGTCATTACGAAGGAGTGGATGAACGGTTCATCGATGCCTGCGTGGATGAGGAGCTATCGATCGGTGATTATGTGCTCACGGGCGGCGAATTTGCGGCCGTTGTGGCAAGTGATGTCTTGATCCGGCTGATTCCGGGAGTCGTTGGAAACACGGAATCTGTTTCAAAAGACAGCCTGGAAGGGAATTTGCTCAAGGCCCCGCAGTACACAAGACCCGCCGAATTCCTGGGCAAAAAAGTTCCAGAGGTTCTTCTTAGCGGAAATCATGCGAAAATCGAAGCCTGGCGAAAAGAAGAGTCCGAGCGTCGGACCCGCGCAAAGCGGCCCGATTTTTTTGCACTGTATGAATCGGGAAAGAAGCGCTCATGAAGTCGATTCACAAAACAGCCCTTGTGCTTCTCCATTATCCGGTCACCAACCGCGCAGGCGAAGTCATCACCACCTCGGTGACCAATCTCGACATTCATGATCTTGCTCGAAGTGCCAGGACCTATGAGATCGATCATTATTTTCTGGTCACGCCGATCCTGGAGCAAAAGGAGCTGCTTGAGCGCATTTTGTCGCATTGGAATCGGGGAAAGAGTTTCGAGTGGCATCCGGATCGGGCAGAGGCGCTTTCCCGGGTGAAGTGTCTTCCGGATTTTGAGAGTGTGAAAACGGAACTCGTTGAGAAATATCCAGATCATTCCCTTGAGATTGCGATGCCGGATGCGCGGCGGATCCCCGGGCAAAAATCCTATTCCGAGGTAAGGACTGGGTGGAATTCCGAATCTGCCCCTGGAATCAAGGTCATCGTGCTTGGAACCGGGTGGGGCATTGCGGAGCCCTTTTTTAAAGAGGTAAATACGTTTCTTGGGCCTGTTTACGGTCCTATCGGGAGCGAGGGGTACAACCACCTTTCGGTCAGGGCTGCTGGAGCGGTGATTCTCGATCGCCTTTTCGGAACCCCCTGACAGGGTGTTGAAAATGGCGAATCTGCTGCGTTTTTTGGCCCGAAGTCTCATTCCGGCGCACGGGCAGTGCGCCTCATTCGACTTGAGCCAAAAATCTTCGCATCTTCACCTTTTTGAACACCCTGAATTTGGATTTATCAAGATTTTGCGAATTTTTCCGACCAAAAACCTCCTTGTCAGAGTTCTAAAGTCCTGATAAGAATTGAGGTTCTGAATCAAATACGGGTATAGACCGGTAACGAAACCCCTACAGAAAGTTTTGGAGTTAGGATCATGGCACAGAAGGTAATCAAACGTAAAAGCAGAAGAAAAGCACAGTATGACAATTCCGCAGGCTTGTCCGCAACCGTTGCGAAAGTCGATGCAGGCGTAGTTCGTTCAAATCTCCCTGAGTTTTCCGCAGGGGACACTGTGAAGGTTCACGTAAAGATCAAAGAGGGTGAAAAAGAGCGGATCCAGCTTTTCGAAGGAACCGTGATCAAGCGTGGAAACCGTGGTGCTGGAAAATCCTTCATCGTGCGCAAGATTTCTCACGGCGTGGGTGTGGAGCGTATTTTCCTCGAGAGCTCTCCAAGTGTTGCCGAGGTGGAAGTGGTGAGCCGCGGTAAGGTTCGTCGTTCCAAGCTGTACTACATCCGTGGTCTTGAAGGGAAAGCTGCCAAGATCGAAAGTGATGTGCAGTCTCGCGAGTCCGCAGCCGCATCGGCAGCTGCCAAGTCGAAGAACTGATTTCAAAATTCATGAAAATCAAAAAGCCCGAGGCGTTGGTTCCGGATCTGAGTTCGGAGGTAGCCCTCGGGTTTTTTCGTTCTGAATTTCTCATCATCGGGGTCGATGAGGTCGGGCGCGGGTGTCTTGCGGGACCAGTGGTCGCCGGGGCTGCAGCTCTTGATCCTGCTTTTCTTTTGGAGCTTGGATTTAGCGCCGAGGGATTTAGGCCTGATCTCTCAAAGGAGACACAGCCGAATCTGCATCCCTTGCTGCTTGTGAAGGACAGCAAACTCATTCCCGAAAAGGATCGTGAGCCGCTGATGCTTGCGATCTCAGGGCAGGGGATCCTTGCCCATGCGGTGTCGGAGGCGGATGTTGCGGAGATCGCCTCTCTCAACATCCTTCATGCGTCGATGCTTGCGATGGAGCGGGCGGTTTGTGCGGTTGAAGAAAAGCTCGGTCGAAAAGCGGATCTGGTTCTGATCGATGGCAATCGGGTGCCAAAGGGCCTTCAGGATCGTGGACGTGCAATCGTAAAAGGGGATCAAAAATCGCTATCCATCGCCTGTGCCTCGATATTCGCGAAAGTGCATCGGGACGCGCTCATGGAGACGCTGGAGGCAAAGTATCCGGGCTACGGACTTTCAAAACACAAAGGCTATCCCACGCCCTTCCACAAAGCGCAGATCAAAAACCTTGGCGCCACTCCCATTCACCGTGAAGGATTTAACGGGGTCAGTTAGAGGACTCGTCGCTCAAGTTTTTGGACCAGTTGGATCGAAGCCATGTCAGGTATGGGTTTTTTCCCATGCCCTCGTGAATCCGCTTTCGCAGGTGCAGCATTTGGGCTTTGGCAAATGCTGCCTCAGGGGTGAGATCGTGACACCAAAGCACTCCTTCTCGCACGAGGGTTTTGCCCGCGGCATAGGCCTGAAGATTCATGGGAGCATCCTCACGCTCCGTGATGGCAAACACCGGGACTGAGGCCTTTTTCGCGGATCGCAGAAACTGCAGAAACGACGGGTTCTCGGTGGGGGCGGTACCTGAAGTGAAAAGCGTAAGCAGAATTCCATCCAAGGACTCAAGGAACTTTGGATCAAAGACTTGCCCGGGAAATTCAGGCGTCACTTCGAGCTTAAGGATCAGTGCGCTTTTGCCGCTGACTTTTGATTTAGAGCCCGATTTCCCAATGTCAAATCGGTGTCCTAATGTTGAGAGTTTCGGAAGGTGGAAGATGGAATTCCGGTATTGAATCAATCCTCCGACCTTGGCAAGAATCGGGAATCTTGGACTTTCAAATGCGGCAAAGCGAAGGGCGCTTAATTTTCTCACCCTTGTGCCTAAGAATAGTTCATCGTGGAATGCCACCATCACACGGTTCTTGAGTTCGCGGGGGGCATGCGCTGCCACCTCAAGAGCGGTGAGGAGATTTCCCCTCGCATCATTGCGAAGAGCGCTGAGCGGCTTTTGTGCGCCAGTGAGCACAACGGGAATGGAACTTTGGCCAAGAATGTAGGAAAGGGCGCTTGCGGTATAGGCGAGGGTATCGGTTCCATGAAGAACCACCGCGCCATCATAGATTTTTGAGCTCTCCCGAATCATGTTCGCAATGGTGAGCCAATGAGGCAGCCCCATCTGACAACTGTCGGTATTGAATGCAATCCTCACATCGCACTTCGCAATTCGTTTCATTTCAGGCACGCCCTGCTCAAGCCTCGCCTTAAGCTCAGGTCCGGAGAGATCCGGAATCTCGAGGCTTTCCGACATCCCAAAGGTTCCCCCCGTGTAAATCACGAGGATATTCTTGGTTTTCCTGCGATATTGTACCGATTTCATATGACATTCCTCGGGTTTTATGGTCTTCTCAGCCCCTACTTTAAAGAAAGGCAGTACCCCCATGGCAACTCAAAAACGGGTGATTTCGTTCCACTATACGCTTACCGATTCTTCCGGGGAAGTGATTGATACTTCTCGCGATCAAAATGTTCCCTTTTCCTTCCTCGAAGGTTCAGGACAAATCATTCCAGGGCTTGAAAAAGCACTCGCTCTCTTGAGTGTGGGTGACAAGCGCAAGGTTGAAGTATTGGCCGCCGATGCGTATGGCACCGTGGATGAGCAACTCATGGTGAAAGTGCCCCGCGAAAAGCTCCCCAATTCTGCCGAGCTTCAGGAAGGCGATCAGTTTCAAGCCACAGGCCCGAACGGCGAGGTTCTTTTGTTCCGCGTGATCGGAATCGAAGGCGCCGAAGTTGCGCTCGATGGAAATCATCCGCTCGCAGGCGAAGATCTTACTTTTGATGTAGAGATGATGGCGATCCGCAATGCCACCCCTGAGGAAATGGCTCATGGGCATGCGCATGGTGAAGGCGGACATCACCACTGATTTCCTGCTGAAAAAATTTATTTCGGGTGGACTTGATGGATCATCAGGTTCACCCGATTTTTTTTGCACTTCTTGCGATCGCAATCTGAATCATAAAAAGCATCCCGATCGAAAACATCTGCTGATGCATGACCTTTCCTTCCCAAAAAGTCACATTGGTCAGCCCGTTGAAGTGAAGGAGAAGGAGTGCAACCGTGATGCCTGAGGCAAGATCCGAAAGGAAGTGATGCCCCTGGTCCTCCGCCAGTTTTCTGGTCTGCAGGGAAAATTGGATCGTAAACACACTCCAGAGCAAAAATGCGATGGTGCCCAGAATCCCGGTGCCACCCAACATTTCAAAAAAGTTATTGTGGGCATGGCCCCAAAAGTAGTCTTTGTAATTCTCCGGATGTTTCTCCTGGAAATAGAATCCTGACATTTCCTGGGTCTTGAGCCAGCCGATTCCAGTGATCGGACGGTGTTTGAAGTAATCGATGCTCGCCTCCCAAAGTCGCAGTCGATCCTGGATTCCCATGGAATTCTGGATGCGCTCCTTCATGGCGGGGGTCTGCGATCCTATCGCCAGAAGCACCAAAAGGGACGCGGTACAAATCAAGAATGTGCGTGGCTTAAAATACCGGGAAAAGATCAGAATCAACCCGAGCGGAAGCGCAAGCCACGCCGTGCGTGCATAGCTCAAAAACAGAATCAATACGCCGGAAAATCCGGCAATCCACTCCAGTTTTTTGACCTTTCGATTTCGGATCCAAGCGCCAAGGGCCACCGCAAGTGCGGTGAAGGCTGGGAAAATCAGGATGCTTGCGGTCGACAGATGGTGCCCTAGAAACAAGGTCGCATGAAAGTGATCCGGGTTCGTGGGAATCACCTGCCGGAGTGGCCAGCCAGTATTGAATTGGATGATTGAGATCGCACCCAAAAGGATCGTCATCGACCACCAGGCCCGGGTGATGAAGGCAATTCCTTCGAAAGGGTTCAGTTTTTGTGCACTGAAAACCACGGCCAGGACCAGAGGGCAGATCATGTACCAGATCTTCAGCACCCCGTGGAGAGTAATGTCCGGCTCATGACCGGCATAAGAGTAGGGAAGCACTTTCGCAACAAGCAAACTCAAGGTGCAAGTCGCAAACAACAAAAGCGCCGTCAATCGATAGGGCTTGTATCCACTGGTTTCGCGGATCGGCAGGAATGCGGATGCTCGCATTCCGAAAATTGCGACTCCAAACCAGAGAAACACCAGGAGAAAGCCAAGATTCATTCCGGCCATCGAGGTCAGAGAGAGGACGGAGTAAAGTGCGAGGATGTTGATGGCAAATCTCATGCAAGTTTCTTCTTCAGATTTTTTTCGAATTTTCTGGCAAGTCTCACAAAGGGGTAGCCGAGCAAAAAGTAGATGATCGCTACCAGGATTCCAAGACCCAGATGATCAAAATAGGTGGACGCAAGCTGGGAGTAAATGGTCGTAAGCTCGACCATGGTAATGACCGAAACCAGGGAAGAATCCTTGATCAGCGAGATAAAGTCATTGGTCATGGGCGGCAGGATGATTCGATACGCCTGCGGAAAGATCACATACACAAATCTCTGATAGGGGCTGAGCGCCAAGGCATGAGCGGCCTCGACCTGGCTTTTGGGCACAGCTTCGATTCCGGCTCGATAATTCTCGGCTTCATACGCACCGTAATTGAGGCCAAGCCCGATCACTGCGGCCACAAAGGGACTTAAATGGAGTCCAAGGTAGGGAAGCCCGAAAAAAATCAGGTACAGCTGAATGAGAAGCGGCGTACCCCTCAGAACTTCGATCACGGATTGCGAAAGGGGCGGAAGCGGTCCCTTTCCATAAAGCCTGAGC
>CANGWP010000076.1 GCA_947457605.1 Bdellovibrionales bacterium
GTATCTTCTTTATATCATTGAAGCGCTCGTTGAGTATGGACTGTATGAGGAGGCGGATCCGTTTCTACGGAGGCTGAACAAGCTTGCTCCGGGAAGCGATGAAGCGGTGATCGCACGCTATCTGACCCTTAGTCCGACTCACGACATTAAAAATGTTGTAAATGAAGGTAGAAACATCGTACGCGGGGGAATTAAGAACCCGCGCGTATATGAAAAACTGATTCTTGCATCAGTCTTCGCGGGCTACAGGGACGATGCGATCAGTCTCGCTTCTGAAGCCTGCAAAAAATGGCCTGAAAGGGCCAGATTCTTTCTAAGGTCCCTGTCCCCGGAAGAAGTCCGTCAAATACTCTTGTGATTCGGTTTCAATTTCCTTCCTCAGATGTTCCTAATAGAGGATCTTTCGTCGCCCCGATTCGGGGCTCGTAACCACATGTGGCGCGACCTGACAAAAAAGTTCCCGCAAATTTGACTCATTCATGACTGAATCAACCGGGCCTCCCGCGATGATATTCCCTTTTTTCAGGAACACCATCTGATCAGATACTTCGGATAGAAAGTTCAGATCGTGGGAGGAAATCAAAAAGGTCATTCCACACGCAGTCCAGGCGCGAATGATTCGGGTAACATGGATCAGGCGGTCCAAATCAAGCTTTGAAAAGGTCTCATCCAGAATGAGCACCTTCGGTGCCTGAATCAACGCACGAGCAAACATCACGAGTTGCTTCTCGCCGTCACTGAGAGTTTGGAAAGTTCTTGGAAGAAAGGAAAGAAGATCAAGCGACTCCACCACGCTGGAAACTCGATCCCGCTCGCCGGCATTCAACCCCGGCAGAAGCCTTCCGGAAGCCGACTCGATTCCCAAATCAAACAGATCCCGCACTGTAAGTTGAAAGGGAGACCGAAAATCACTGCCAAGATACATCACCCGCTTGACTCGCTCCGAGGGCTCGCGAAGCAACTCCATGGGCACACCCTCAATTATGACTTCTCCCGAGCGAAAGACCGCAGAGGGCTCGCCGCCAATGGCTTTCAAAAGAGAGCTCTTTCCCGAGCCGTTCGGCCCAAAAACACCAAGAACACTTCGCTCCTGAAGCTCAAGATCCAATGGACAAAGGAGACTTGGCCCGTTCGGACTTTTGACCTCAAGCCTGGAGACACGGATCATGAAACCTCCCCCCTTTTCTTTTTAACAAAGAGCATCATGAACACCGGGGCTCCCAAAAGCGAAGTAACGGCTCCCACAGGCAATTCGTGCGGACTTCCGAGCGTTCGAGCAAATGCATCACTGATCGCCAAAAGTGCGGCACCCGAGATCAATACAAACGGAATCAAATGAAAATGCCGCTGCAATCCAAGCCAGCGCCTCACCAAATGAGGCACGATCAAACCGACAAAACCAATCATGCCCGCATAACTCACGCAAAGGCCGACCAGGATCGATATCGACAGGATCGATATCGTGCGGGTGCGGGGAAGAGACACGCCAAAACTTTCAACCATTTCTTCCCCGAAAAGGAAGGCATCGAGATTTCTTGAGAATAGAATGAATCCCACCCCCATCAGCAGCACCAACCCCAAGAGAAAAACAGCAGGTCCAAGCGCAACCCTCGAGAGATCCCCAAGCAGCCAGAAATTTACATTCTGTACCCCGAGTGGATCTGCGAGAGCCATCCATATCGCGAGAAGACTTGCCGAAAACAGGCTGATCATCACTCCGATCAGAATCAAGGACTCTTGTCCTGCAATTCCTTTGCTTCCCACTCGAAATAAAACGAGCAAACTAAGCCCCGCACCAAGAATGGCTCCGGGGTTCATGCCAAACAGCAGGGATCCAATCTGAAGTGAAACCCCAACTGCAGCGCCCAGGGCTGCGCCCGATGCAACTCCCAGCGTATAGGGTTCGGCAAGAGGGTTTGACAAAACGGTTTGGAGCACAAGACCCGCAAGCGAGAGTCCGGCACCTACCGAGATTCCAAGAATCAGACGAGGAATGCGAAGCTCGCGGACCAAAAGAGAGGCATTTTGAAAGTCCAGGCCAAGAAAAAGGGACAACAGAATTGCTCCTGCGAGAACACTCAGTGCAATGAGGTATTTTTTATGGATTTCGTTCCTCATGCCTTGATCTTAGCCCTTTCAAGGCATTTAACAACCGTAGACTGCATCGAGCAAAATCATCCCCGGAAATCATCTCTATCCTTCCGCTCCGAACCGCCGAAAGGGTCTGAAACCTGGTCCAATCTTTTTTGGATTCGGCAAGCTCCACCGGAGCTTCGGCATGATCCAGGATTAAAATGCGCTCTGGATCAGCGGAAAGAACGGACTCGATCGAAACTTTGGGATAGCCCGCCCTTACGCTTGAAAATACATTCTTTAGCCCGACTGACTCCAGTGCATCATTCAAATAACTGTCCCCGCCCACCGTAATCAAAGGACGATGCTGGATTTCAATGAACACCCGGGTCTTAGTGCCTGTATTTTTCCCAAGAGTTTTCCTGAGCCCCTTCCAACGATTCCGAGCTTCCGCGCCGGCACCCGACTCCCCAAGTATTTTTCCAAGAGAGTCAATCCACTCCTCCATCAACCCAAAGGATTCCTTTTTCACGCTTATGACGTTCAATTTGAGCCGCTTCAATTGTTCAACCTGCTCCGGGAGATTGTATTCCTCCGAAGCAAGGACAAGATCCGGTTTCAAGCTTGCGATTTTTTCAAGGTGTAGCTTTGGGTAGGGTCCGACCTCGGGAACTCCTCTCAGATAGTCAGGATGATTTGAATACTCGCTGACCCCAACCACTCTTTGAAGAGCGGCCTTGCGCCCAAGGATTTCAGCAACCCACTCCGAGAGCAAGGGATTCAAACAAACGATGCGCTGAAAACCCGCCCGAGCCTCCGCTCCGAACAGAAATAGGATCAGGCAAAACAATCGAATCATTTTTGCCGGGCCGCCGTTTTCAACCTGAGATTCAAAACCAGAAGGGCGACAAGAAATACGAGTGCCGAGATGAATTGACTGGTGGACAGGATTCCTTCCAGCACAAAGCCACGGATCGAGTCTCCACGGAATACCTCAATCACACTTCGAATGAGCGGATAAGTCATGAAATAAGTGAGGCCAACCTGGCCGTCGATTTTCTTGTGCTTGAAAACCTGAATCAATCCAAAATACAGCAAAAGAAGAGCGGTGAACTCATAGAGCTGAGTCGGGTGTAGCGGAATCCCTCGAAGAGAGAAATCGACCAGCTCCGAATCCAGCCTGATTCCCCAGGGCGCCGCAGTAGGCCGGCCATAACAACATCCGGCACTGAGACACCCCAGCCGCCCAAAGGCATGGGCAATCACAAGCCCGGGAGAAAGCACATCTATCATCTTCCAGGCGTTGAGCTTGAATTTTTTAAAATACCAAACCGCATATCCGGTGGAAAGAAGAAGTCCGCCAAAAAACACAAGACCGCCCTCCCAAACCTTGAACATGTCGAGTGGGTTTGAGAGAAAATAAGGAAGCCGGGTCAGGATGAAAAGCACCCTTGAGCCCACAAATCCGAGCAGCAACAGCCAAAACGCGAGATCCGCACATTGATCCGGATCCATTCCGGCACGAATCGCGAGTTTTCGGACTGTGACCACGCCGAGGACGAAACCAATCGCAATCATTAGGCCGTAGGTGTGAAAGGGAATGGTCAATCCACCGAGGTGAAGCTCAAACAGAAGGGGATGCATGGGTCTCCTTGCTTAACAGATTCGTAAGCAACAGGATTCCAACTCCAACGCAAATCGCGGAGTCTGCCACATTGAAGGCAGGAAAGTAGTATTGGTTGTGATAGTGAAAATCGAGGAAATCGACAACATACCCAAGGCGGATCCGGTCAATGAGATTTCCGATCGCACCACCCGAAACCAATCCGAGCGCCATGGCCCGCCAGCGGGCAGTCGCAGGCAGATCACGATACAAAAAGCCCAGCACAACCATTGCCACAATCGGAACGATCAGGAAAAAGGGAACACGAAACGTCGGATTTGCGGTTGCGAGAAAGCCAAATGCAGCACCAGTATTGCGCACATAGGTAAGACTGAAAAAATTTGCGATCACGGAAAGGGATTCGCCGTATTCAAAACGGGCGATCACCTCAAATTTGGTCCACTGGTCGAGTACTATGACAAAAAGAATGCTCAAAAAGAAGAAGAGCGGCTTTACCACGAAGATCCCCAAAGGGTGATTCCCGAGTCGATGTGCCTGGAAAGTTCTTTATTCTTCGCATCCACCGAAGAAAACTCATCCGGAGTCATCACCATGGAATCGAGCTTCTTGCCAAGAGGGTGGCGGGAAGTGATCTTTTTGATCTCCTCCGGAGTTTCGGACACCACCAACAAATTGTAATTGCTGTCAGTTCTGGAGCGACCACTTGCCCGGCTCCCAAAAAGAACACCCCGGGTCGACATCGGCTCGATCATCTGCTTCAAACCCTCGAGATCAGAGATGGCACAGAAGGTTTTCAAAAGTTGGATGGCAGGATGATCATTCTGAAGACAAACTTCACGGTTATTGTTCAAAAAAATCACAAGGCCGAGCTCCTGAAGCGACTTCAGGATCTTTGTGATGCCCTCAACCCCCCCGAGACCGCGAACTCCTTTTAACTTGGACGACAAAACCCGTGGGGTAAATGCCGTGGTCGGCTCCGTCATGAGAAAACGAAGCAGCTTCTGCTCTGGAGTTACAAAACAAATAGTGTCCAAAGTGATCTGGGGCTTATTGGTCCTTGCCATAGGGAGGTGACACTACCCTATTTTTAAGCATTTTTCCACCTCTTGCCGAGGCCCCGCTCTGCGAAGAATTCCGGGCTCTGAACTTCGATTTAGAAAAATTTCACAGGTGCAATCTGACACTAATTTATTAAATAGAAGTTGTTTAGTTGCTCATTTATTTGAAAAACATTCATGATTTCATAGCTTTGCGAATTGAGAAGTCTTGGCGCGAGCTGCCGGCACAGCTGGCACACCTCTCGCAGTATTAGAGGGTGTGAGGCAGCCAGGATGGCAGCAACACAAAAAAAGCCCAGGGACACGGGGAAACCGGACGTAACCACAAGGAGTACAAATATGATGAGGCAAGAACAGGTAATGAAATTCAAAAAACTATTTGAAGATCAAAAGGCCGCACTTCTCTACTCCTACAAGTTCATCAACGAGGATTTCACCATCCAGACCGATGAGATGTCGGATGAAGTGGACCTCACCTGCGCCGAAATGGAACAGGGAATGAAGATGCGCCTTCGCAGCCGCGAAGCACTCTTCCTGAAAAAGATCAATGAAGCTTTAGAAAAGATTCAAGCAGGAACCTTCGGAGTCTGTGAGTGTTGCGATCAGACCATCGAAACTTCCCGCCTTGAAGTTCGTCCTACCGCGAACCTCTGCCTCAGCTGTAAAGAGGAAGAGGAGCTGCGGGAACATCGCTCAGCTGATGGACGAAAATCAAAAAGCATGGGTCTGAAGCCCAGTCTTCGGATCGCATAGCTCCAATCGGGCGCCGGGGCAGACTTATGGATGAGTCGTTTGACTTTTGAATGGTTCAGAATGAACCTGACCAATCTGCCTACCAAACCCAAAACGAAACTTGCCTCAGGATGAGGCGAGTGCAAACCGGAACTTCAGGATGAAGCAACGGTTGCTCAAACGGAATTGAGCGTCCCCCCTTGTGAGAGAAGTACAAGAACCCCTGGTTCTCAAGGAAGAGAACCGGGGGTTTTTGATTTCCAAGATCTAAGGTGCGAGGAATTGTGCTAGCGTTTTTGCATGACACAAAAGAATACGGCACAAGCACCCCTCATTCTTTTTTTTCTATCTTGCCTCATTTATATGGCAAAGCCCTGGGAGTCTTCCCTTCAAGCCATGGATTCAGCAATCCATGCACGAGTGGCTTTGGAGATTGCTGGAACCGATCTCGCGCCACACCTTCCGGCCCCCGACTTTAATCTGGATTCCGGACTACCATATTTCAATGATCAGCCATTTCCATTCCTTTGGTTGACCGGGATTTTCATGCGAACTTTTGGCCCCGACGCCTGGAGTGCGCGATTTCTCGCATCCGCATTTGCAGTTGCATCCGTTCTGCTTCTGTATTTTTACCTTAGGCGCCACTTTTCGAAGCTCTCTGCCTTTTTGAGCGCCTTTCTGTTCATGGTGAACCCTTTATGGTTGCGATTTTCTGCACGGCTTCAGCTTGAACCGCCCATGATCTTCTTCATTTTAGCCTCATTTTTTGCATGGTCGAACTTCATCCATGATCAAAAAAAACTGAAATGGGCCCTCCTTTCTGGGGCCTTTGCCGGTCTAGCGGTAGCCATGAAATCCCCCGTAGGTCTTTTGATTTTTCCGTCCGCTTTTTTGGGAGAACTCCTTTTCAATAGCGGACTGCGCGCTCGGGTGTGTAAAGGTCTTGCGATTTCAATCCTTGCCGCAAGCATTCCAATTGCAGTCACTTGGCTTTTGGCAAACCACTTCAGCGGAACCAATCTATTTGCAGACTACCTTCAGCGACAGGTTCTTGGTACAGCCATTGGAGGCCGTGGAGCAATACAGGAACGTGACTGGTTTTTCGGCCTCAAGACCCTTGGAAGGTTTTGCCGAATTGAAATCATTGTGGCCATAATTGCAGCGTTTTTTTGGATTCGTGGCAGGATGAAGCCAAAGATATTTACCGAGCCCGTAGCCCTGATCATCTCCGGGCTTTTCGTCCTTATGCTCGTAATATCTGGCATCAAATTTAAATTTCCGCACTACTTCCTTCCTGGATTTCCACTGCTTGCCAGTTTATCGGGCCATGCATTGTGCAGCATCCTCCCAAATCAGGACAAGGCTGAGAGAGGGATCCTACGTTTTCTTGGAACCCTTACTCCGATCCTTATGGTTTCTCTGCTGATCTTTCCGATTCAAACAGTTCCTGAACAATTCGTAGCATTACGAAAGCTCACTCCATTCATACAGGCCTACGCTGGTAAGAATGATCGCGTCCTTTTTATCGACCATTTGCAACCATACGGTTCGGGAGGAGACTACTTTTGCGAAATGATCTTCTATACCCGAAAACACTTCATGAGTTCGAACTGCATAAATACAGAGACTAGAATCAACAAGGACCACCCGGAATGGATCCTCACTTCCTTTGGTGACAAGGACGGAACCTGCATCCCTAAAGAGGTAATGGCAAAATATCCGGCTCGGCTTCGACTGGGCAATCAGATCCTTCTCTCTAAAGTTTCTCTTGGAAAGGAAAATTCAGATTTTGATCTGACACCACTCGTAAATGAGCTCTCCGCCACTTCAGACGGAGACCCCATTATCCCAAAGAAGTCTCTTTATTTCAGACCTGCTGAATAAGATTCAAGCAGCCTAATGCACGGCTTGCAGCCGATGACCGAGGATTGCTGAAGCATTCATCTTCTCTTCCTCTTCCTTGCAGGAAATGCAAAGAGTGGTCGTAGGCCGGGCCTGTAAGCGTCTGAGCTCGATGTATTCATCGCAAGTGTCGCAGCGCCCGAAGGACCCCTCGTCAATGCGTCGAATGGCATCATTGATTCGGGACAGCGTGAATGTCTCCCGATTCCTGAGCTGCAGTCTCATTGCTTGCTCGATATTGGCATTCGCCTGATCGACTTCATCCTTGTCTTCCGGACTGTTGACGAACCCCTCGTCAAGCATTCCAGAATTCATCAGGATCTGGTTTTTCTGTTCTGTAAAAATACGCCTAAATCTGACCAAGTCAGTTTTGCGCATGTTGTTTCCCCAATCTCAAACCCCTGGTGTTGAACTTAGCTGTAAATCAATTTCAAGGATTTGCCCTCAACCCTCTTAAAGCATCCATCACCATTTGGCTAATGCTTTCTAAGGTCTCCATGACTCCCTCGCCTCGATTGGCCACTGCGTCGAAAGATGGTTTTCTTGATAAATTGAAGGTTTTTTCCAAGTCTTCTCGCGATGCCGCATTGGGCAAATCCCGCTTGTTGTATTGAAACACGATCGGTATACGCGCCAGATCATAACCTTGCCTGAGAAGGGCCTGTTGGAACTGATCCCAAGCCTCCACATTCGCATCCATCCGCTCAGGAGCCGAATCCACGACGAACACTACCCCATCCACACCCTTTAAGATGAAGTCCCGGGATGCCTCATAGAAGGTTTGGCCCGGGATAGTGTACAGGTGAAATCGTGTCTTGTACCCGCGAACCTCGCCCACACTGAGCGGAAGAAAATCAAAAAACAGGGTGCGCTCGTTTTCTGTTGAGAGACTCACCAGTTTTCCGGCACGGTCCGTCTGGGTGTTTTCGTAAATGTATTGAACATTCGTGGTTTTTCCGGAAAGCCCGGTGCCCACATACACAATCTTGCAATTCACCTCGCGGGTGACCGAATTCACGAAACTCATTTGTTCAGCTCCGTGCGATTCTCAAGGGCTTTGCCGAGCGTCTGCCTGTCTGTGAACTCGATGGTTCCTCCGAATGGAATTCCATAAGCCACTTGAGAAACCCTGACCCCGACAGGCTTCAAAAGCCTTGATAGATAAAGTGCCGTGGCCTCACCCTCGACCGAAGGATTGAGCGCAAACACCACTTCCTTCACATCGCGATCCTTGAGCCTCGTGAAAAGTTCCTTCATTTTCAGATCCTCGGGTCCGATTCCATCCATCGGGGACAACAGCCCGTGAAGCACGTGGAACACCCCCCGATACGAGCCGGTTCTCTCAATCGGGATCACATCACTTGGACGCTCTACAATGCAGATGATGCCTTGATCTCGACGGACATCCGAACAGGTCTCGCATCTTTCCACCTCGGAGAAATTATAACATTCCTCGCAATACCTGAGCTTCGTCTTGGCCTCGCGCAAGGCTCCGGCAAGCCCCTCAGCATAGGCATCATCCTGATTCAGAATGTAGTATGCGAGCCTCGTGGCGCTTTTTTCTCCGATTCCCGGAAGCTTGGACAGCTCGAATATGAGTTTCGACAAAGGGTTCATGCTTCTTTTTCCGCCATCTTGATTTCAGTAAGCTCAACCCCGAACAGGGATCTCGCCTCGAGCACGATCTCATGATTCAAAATGGATTGCATCTTGCGATCTCGCGCTTCCCTTCTTAGGCGGGCATTCTTCTCGGCAAGACTCTCACCGGTTTTCGTCGAAATGAAACCTTCGGGAATCACACGGAAGCCGAGAAATGCCTCGGCCAGAAGCCCGAACTGTTCGCGCACCGCCTTGTGGGTCAGCTGATCGATCTTGGACTGGTCCTGCTCCCGAAACCCCAGTTTGAAGCGATCATTTTGAGTCTTCGGAAACTCCCACTCCACTACGGACTCAAGCAAAATGGCGAGCATGGGGCGCGTGGCAAAACAGGATTCGATCATTTCATCCCAGATTCTGGATAAATCACCCTGAATCCTCACGGGTTCAGGTGTATGGGCTTGCTTCGGAGGCGCCTTTCGCTCCCCGCTTGCAAAGGAAAACCCAAGGCCCGCTACAGAGGTTGGCGCTGGATCGTTTGCAGCACGGGAGATGGCACCTAGAGGGGCGACGGTGGCGGCTGCTGCCTTCACCTTCTCCACCAATTCAAGTTTTTCCTGGTCCACTACATCCGTCGGGCCTCGCCGGGGAGCCCTCCGGGGGCTGTGCGATGCGGCCTCGGACTTGAGCGCATCTGCTGGAACAATCGCTTCTGCAAGAGACGACTTGATGACAAGAAGATCAAAAATGAGTTTTGGCTGGGCCGCGCGGGAGAGCAGATCCAAACCATGGTGCAAGACCTGGAAGATCAGTTCATTTTCTTCGAGCACCCTGTGACTTGCAAGACCTCGAATCAATTCGAGCTCATCCTCGTTGAATTCGGTCTCGGGCTTCTCAATTCCAACCTGAATCAGAATCAAGGCGTGAAGCATTTCAGAGAGGGACTTCAAAAGAGTCTTGAGATCAACACCCTGATTGAACGCTGACTGAACGATCGAAAGCGCGGACTTCGCATCACGCTCAAGAATTCCCTTCAGTAGTTCAAAAACAAGCTCCGTTCCGATCAGACCGATGCTTTCACGAACACCGGCTGCAGTAATCTTCGAACCAGAAAAGGAAATCACCTGATCCAGAATCGAAAGCGCATCCCTCATCGAGCCCTCAGCCGCTCGGGCAACCAGCCCCAATGCCGCCTCTTCTGCTTCGATGACCTCCGACTTCAACACTTCGCGCACCCGTTCAGTAATTTGAGCAACCGTAACGCGCTTGAAATCAAACCTCTGGCAACGACCAAGGATGGTTTCAGGAATCTTGTGCGGCTCGGTGGTTGCAAAAATGAAAACCACATGCTCAGGCGGCTCTTCCAGGGTTTTCAAAAGCGCATTGAAGGCGGACACGGAAAGCATGTGAACTTCATCAATGATGTAAATCTTGTATTTGCCGCTCGAAGGAAGAAACTTCGCGCCTTCCCGGA
>CANGWP010000077.1 GCA_947457605.1 Bdellovibrionales bacterium
TACAGGTGGCTCCATAAAAGATTCGGGAAATATTCTTCAAGTTACCGCTTGAAACTCGGGCAACCCAGTCATCCACGCCGTCCAAATCCACATCTCCGATCGAAACCGCCTGATGGAACTTCAATTCCGACTCCTGTCCGACGAGTGTCGCAGGATTCGAGTTATAAATCCGGTCGATGGAATGCCATGGGGAAACCGAGCTTTCGCTGACCCTTTTGGCTTGATGCCCTGTTCCATCCGAGAAGAAAACCATTGCAGAGCCATTGTCGGACACGAGCTTGCGGGTGTTTCCCGCATCAACGGCTCTTTGGTGTCCTGGTACACCTACAACGATGTCGGTGAACTCGGAATAATCGCTGCCTGTTCCGGCCTCCATCGGCCCACCCGCAACACCGCCCTCGCCAAATCGCGCTCCGGCGACGACCTGACTGCGGTCAGGACTGTTCAGGCGATCGTAATCAAGGGTTGTTCCAGAGGATAGAAAACCGCGTGCATAACGATTGAGTAGATTCGAGGGGCTTCCCACAGCAATCGGAGCAGTGGAAGACACAGTATCCTGTGCAACCAAAAGAACCTGACCGAGATTCGGATACGTAACGCTTCCCTGCACAAGACTTCGCGTCGGTGCTGAAATGGCAAGAAGGGTGGTTTTCGGTTTGTCATCCTGGTTCGCAATATTGCTTCCCCGAATGGCCGATATATTGAAACCGAAGTTCCCGCCCGGAGAATTCTGACGGATCAACTGCACATCGCAGTCCTCATTTCCTCCGGTCACGGAGCAGGGGTTTTGCTCAATAGCGAGGACATCGGGTGGGTTCGTGGAGTCTTTGGTCAGAGGCAGGACATTGTTGAGCAGGTAGTTGTTTCGCGCACTTCCCAACGCATCACGCGTTCCTGTCGTCCCTGCCGGGGAATAAACGCCGAAATAGACGAAAACTGAGTTGGAGCCTTTTGCCGATACAGCCACCGATCCCGGAAATCCGAGTTTGATTCCGGAGTCTGTGCAATTCGCAAATCCCTGTGGCGCAGGGATCAAGGAGTTTCCATTGATCAGATTGCAGGATTGTGTCGAACCCAAGGGGCTGTAGCGAAGCGCATTCGGAATCCCGGCGATGGCCCATCCGAAGCCCCGCGGGGTGCCCACCGGAGAGGAAGACATGAGGGATTCAGGCAAGTTTGGTTGAACGCGGTATTTGTTCGGTGGATCCATAAAATGGTTGCAATCCCACTGCAGTCCGAGCGCGGAATCCATGGTGAAGCCGGCACCGCTCGAGGTGTCGGTTTTTGGGATGCAGCCGAAAACCCGGCCCGTTCCGGTGGCTGTAGGATGCTCAGGGTTTCCAACAAGGAGCACATCACGAAAACGTTTCGTAATCGAATCGTAATAACCGTTGCGGAACGCGGCAAGTGACATTCCGAACTCCGGAGAGTTTGCCCATCCGTCACTTTGTTTGGGCGCGAATTCTGATTTCACAAAACCTATTTCAGAGACCGCGGTGTTCGCGGGGATATACGGCAGGCAGCGTGCACAGGAAAGGCTGAATGGATTCACTTTTTCCGAGTCGTTTGATGAATTGGTATAGGATTTTGGAAGATTGAGTCCGCTATCCCCGCCACGAAGCATCCAGATTCCGGTGGAACCGGTTGAGCTGAGAGCCAGATCCTGATAGCCGTCTCCGTCGAAATCACCAACCGTCATGGCAGTGCCGAGCTTCAACAAGGTGTTTTGATTGATCTCGTAGCGATAGAGACTCGGTCCACCGCAAGATTGGTTGGTTGCCGAGCAGGGGGGCGCCGGATTTGTGGTGTATGCGTTCGGGCCACCGTAGACGAGGCCTCCTGGAGCATTGGTGCCTGTCGCATTGTCCCGTCGCCCGTACAGGACAAAAACCAGACCTGCACCCGATCCGATCACCAGATCGTCACAGGCAAATTTAGGGTTGAGTCCTGCCGATCCCTCTTGGGGCGGAATGCTTCTGGCTTGATTGTCTCCGTTGAAGTTCCCAACCAGCAGGCTTGTGCCCAATTGAAGGTCGCGAGTCGAGGTCGTGATCTGGGAAGTATCAAATTTGATGTTTTGGACCCTTGTCGGATTCACATTCAGATCAGGAGCCTGAGAAACGTCGTAATACACGACTACTTGGCCGATTTTTGCAGGCCGCGGAGGATTCGATCCTGGAAGAATTTCAACCACGTCCGGTGCTCCGACTGCAAGATCGGCTTTCCCGTCACAATTGAAATCGCCCATCGCCACACTTTGACCGATCCGGAGTGAGCCGGCCCCTGCTTGCTGATGTTCGGGACTGAGGGAAAGCTCCTCATTGGTGGAGGAGAAACCGCGAACGTGAATCCATGCATCCGACTCCCTGTCAGGAGTTGTGGAAATCCCGACTACAAGGTCTTTTCTGGCTTGCGCCGGAGATCGATTCGTCGGGGCGGGAAACTCCTCAAGAAGGGCAAAAAATTTGTATCTTCCCGATGGAACGGGGTTCACCGGTCTGATTTTTCCGGATCCGATGCTTGATCCGAACTCGATTCCGGTTCCCAAGGACTCATCCACCCGATACACCGTGACCTTGGCCGAGCTTACACCGGCTTTGATCTGGTTATCTCCGTCATCATCCAGCGAGAGGGCATCATCCCCGTAAGCCTGGGCGACGAAGACCGGTTCATTGCCGGGATGTGCCTTCAGTGAATATACTCTTGAGTTCTCGACCACCAGGCCGAATTGCTGGCTTGCCGAGGTTCTCTGACATTTTTGCGCAGAGGCCACCACGCTTCCCGCGAATGAATTGTTCGTTCCACGGATCAATTCGTCCGTTGGTCGCGTCCACCTGGTCTCGTTCGGGGCATCCATGGAGTTGTCGGTGTAGTGGGCCGTGACAAAAACACAATAGTCACGACCTTGAAGCAGATTTGGAATGGTCACTTCCCCGATCCCTGTGACCGTTCCGCCATTGGGTGTGGAGGGCAGTCGCAACTCGGGATACTGAGGGTAGTCCCCTTTTGCGGTTCGTTCCGAATAGTAGATCTTGTAAGTGACCTTCGGATAGGCTTGCCAGGTGAGTCGCAGGCTCGCAAGAGTTGAGCTGCTGGGAGGCGGGATGGCAACAAGAGTGGTCGAGGGGTCCAGAAACTTGAATCGCGGCAAAAGGGAAACGGTCGCATAGGCCGAGCGATCTCCTTCCTCCTTTTTGGTGAGAGGATTGATCACGGTGACTGAAAAAGTATAGGGTGCCCGCAACCCAAAGTCGGCAGGTCTGATGGGGATCGATGAAATGCCCTGGATAGGGCTTGCGTTGATCGGGTTGTTTGATGCGGGTGTATAAATATTGTAGCCCAACGCTCCAGGAAAGGGTTCCCACGAGATCATGATTTCATCCGGTGAAACCGCTTGCAGAGTTTTTACGCCCTTGAAGCTGGTGGGAATTCGTCCTCCTTGGTAGCCAGTGCCACTGCAGGAAACAAGTAGGCTGAACAGGAACAAGCGGATCGCAGTCCCCAAAAGCAGCATTCTCGAAATTCCCAAACCATGCCCTTTGCTCAAACCTTCCCCCCAAAGCCCCAAAAACCAAGGCCATCTTCAATGGTAAGCACCGTAACGCTTGGCGTCAATGTGTCAGCTTGGACTTTCATTCCCTCTTTCTTCTCGGGATTCCAGCGAAACGACTTAAGAGGGGGAAGAAAATTAAAAAATATTGAATTAAATCAGATGATTATTATGTGCGAGCGGGTTCTCATCCATATATATATAGAGAATGAGGTCTGCGGCATTTCTTGGGGTGCTCCTCGGCCTGTGCCCGGCATGGGCTGATTCCACAGAACTTGGCACCCCGAATCCGAAAAGCGCATTTTTGATCCCTAAGCTTGAGGAACTCACCCGACGGTCAATGAAGGTGGTCGAGGAGAAAGACGGCGTGGTTTCAGTACGCCTTCCCGACCAAACCTCCTTTGTCGAGGGAACCCAAATACTTTTTTTTCGAAAAAAAGGAATCCGGGTCGAGGTGATTGCGACGGGAAAGGTCCTGACCGAGGAGCGAGAGTCCAAAACAGGCGGGTTGCTCCTCAGGGTGGAACTCGAAAGGGATACTGTAACCAAATATCCTGCAGTAGGTGATTTTGCGACACTCCTCGCTGATCCTGCTGGCGGTGCCGAGGCCGACAAGAGGGATCGATCGGACTTTCTCGTTCCTGACGATGCCCTCGCAAGAATCTCAAACGAGAGACCCGGTCACTTTGAATTGGGTTTCGGACTTCTTTATGGAACCCTGACGTCGACCACCACCACACCAGCCAATAACGCGAAAATCTCCAGTAGCTATCGATTCGGGGTGATTCACGCAGCATACTTTTCAGACTACATTCCCTGGGGCATTGAGTTTGACTCCCATTCCGGAACCTTTCCAACCAGCACTTTCTACCAAACTACGGTGGCATCCAGTGAGCGGATCACTGTTTTCGGCCTGCATTACCGCCTACCGCCTTTTTTCAACCGCAAGCTTGAGCTCTCCCCCAAGGTTACCCTTCTCTCTGATCGCTTTGCCACCGGAAACACCGATGAAAATCTATTGACGACCAACACCTCGGGTCTGGGTCTTGGAATGAGGCTGTCGATGAATCTTCTTCGGAACGACTGGAGCCCGCTCAAGGGAGAATTCCCGGTGAAACTTCAGGGGTTCGGAGTCGAAGGGGTCTACTATCCTGCACTCAGCGCAAAAGACGATGGGGTTTCACGAGGAACGGACTCCTCCGGTTCCAGTGGGTATAGCATGCGCCTCTCCGCAACCGCACTGGCGTGGTTTGACTTCATCCCGTTCTTGAAAAGATGGTTTGTGCAGGGTTCCTACGGTTTTCGCTCGTACAGTCTCAAGTTTTCGGGACCCACGACACCGGAGGCCGTCCCGAGTCCTGTCCTGATTCCGCAGGGGGGCTCGGCAACCGAGAGGGAGTCCGATTTCCGCATCTTCTTCGGGGTGCGCTTCAACGATCCGGTGAAGTACATCATCAAGGACAAGGGCAAAAAATGAGTTTGCTTCCGCTTCTTCTCATGTCCGGCATTCTTTCAAAGGCTTTGGGCGCGGATACTGCGACCGGAAGCCAGGCACCGAGATTCGAGATCCTCAGCATGAAGGAACTCGAGGGGGAGATCGAGTATGCCGAGGAAAGGCTCGATCAGGCCCTGAAGCCGAAAGTGGTGATCCTTCTCGACAGCTCGGGTTCAATGGGTCAGCTCCTTGATAAGCAAAAATCGAAGATGTACTATGCGAAAAAGCTGTTTGGCGAGTATCTCCGGTATCAATGGCGTGAGAAGGCCGATGTGGGCCTCGTCGTCTATGGCGGCAGACGAAAGCAGGACTGTTCGGATACTTATCTTGCGTTCCCGGCGGGTGAGCGGAATCTCGGGAAAATCGAGACTACGATCAAGAGACTCTCGCCGATCGGAATGACGCCCATTGCAGACTCGCTCGAAATCGCCATCAACCAACTCAAGAATTATCCAGGCCCAAAAAGGATCATGATCTTCACCGATGGCGAGGAAACCTGCGGGGGTGACAGTTGCAAGACCCTCGAGAAGGCAATTCAGGAAAAAATCGTGGACCTCGAGATGTTTGTGACCGGAATCGGACTGGATGAGAAGTCAAAGGATCTGGACAAGCTTCGGTGTCTCGGAAAAACTTTCGGAGCAAAAACCCCTGAAAAACTTTCGCAAGCGCTCTATGACATCAACAATTCAATCGGGATGTCCAAAGACGGAAGCCGCACCGGAAACAATCTGGTGGTTGAGAGTCCCGATCCGAAGGCTATTGTCCGTTTGTACGAGTTGAAAGACGGGAAGGGTGTGTATGTTCGCGACTTTATGGCCTCCTATGGCATCAAGGTTCCGCCTGGAAAGTACAGCGCCGAGGTGATGTTGGATCCCGTTTACACATTCAAGGCATTCACGATTCCCCCTAAGAAAAAGGTAACGCTCAAGGTTTCGGGCAAGGGCATGGTGCTTGTGAATTTCTACAAGGGATTGCTCGATGTGGAGGTCCTCAATCGGGATAAGAAAGTGGTGCAGACCTTCCCGAGTGACGAACCAGCGCTGGTGAAGTCCGGCACCTATGACATTCGGATCGCAGGTGATCCCTTCTTTGAGCAGACCGAGCGGAAGTTCAAGATCGTTCCGGGTGGCAAGCATGAGATCAACATTGAAGGGGTCGGCATCGTCCAATTCAGCCATCCCTCAAATGTGGGGATCCATGTTTATAGTGCCAACGACAAGGAGGTCGGTGCGTATCTCACCAATTTTCCCTTTGTGCTTCGGACCGGAAGCTACCGGTTTTTCCTGAGCGACGAGTGCGACCTTCCCGGAATTACGGTTCGGAATGAGAAGCAGATCCAGGTCCTTCAGTGCCTGAAGAAAAAGAAATGAAAGCCGATGATCCACGTTCATGAAAAAGTCGAAAGCACGCAGGATGTGATGAAGAATCTGATTGGAAGGGGCGGAGTGAGTCACCTTGATGCCGTGATCGCCGGAATCCAGACCGGTGGACGGGGACGTATGGATCGGCAGTGGCTTTCTCCCCCGGGGAACTTATCGGCTTCTATTTTCCTTCGGGACTTCAGAATGCCTCTCACTTGGGTGCCGCTTTGGGTGGGGCATGCCCTCCGTGAGGCGATTCAATCATTCATTCCGACTGAAAGCCGGTCGGCCACCGGATCTCTGAAACTCAAGTGGCCGAATGATCTGGTGCTCTCCACCGGAGAAAAACTCGGCGGTATCCTCTGTGAAAAGGTCGAGGCGGGTGTCATTGCAGGGGTCGGTTTGAATGTCGATTCCTCGCCCGTGCTTTCGGACCGGAAAAGCGCATCCTTGAAAACCTTCTTGCTGGGTCATGGAATGAATCGGCCGATCCGGGCCCTGGAGGTGCTCGAGAGTATTCTCCTGAAACTGAATCAGGAGCCGGACACCGAGGCACTTCGCGAGTCTTTTAAACTGTCCTCCCTTTTTATGGCCGGTGATCGCATTCAATGGAGGGATCTTCGGTCGGGAACGGTGAATGCGGGGCGAATGATCGGAATTGGAGTTCACGGGGAGTTGCGAGTCAATAACGAGGACGGGAGCATGCAGTCCCTTTTCAGCGAGGAAATCGAGGGCGTGCGGCAGGACCCCGGCTCAGACCAGGAGTGAGAGATCCAGGGCAATTACCGAGTGTGTAAGTGAGCCGATGGAAATCACGTCCACTCCTTCCACAAGATACTCATCCAGGTTCTCAAGCTGAATTCCGCCGGAGACTTCAAAAATAACATTTCCAGTTCCATGCTTCAGTCTCACTGCTTCCCTGACGAGACTTGGGGAAAAGTTATCGAGCATGATCACCTCTGCCCCGGCATTGATGGCCTCCCGCAGTTCTTCGATGTTTCTAACCTCGATCTCAATCTTGAGGAGGTGAGGAATGGTTTCCCGGGCATTTCTGACTGCACCTGCAATGGATCCTGCCGCAGCTATGTGATTCTCTTTCAACAAAAGACCGCCCGCTAGATTGAAACGGTGGGGGTGTGCGCCACCAATCAAAGTACTCTGGATTGCAAGATCCCGGTATCCCGGAAGGGTTTTTCGGGTGGCGGTGATTCGCGGCGGGGTTTTCAAACCTTTTGCCCGGGCTTTGTTTACGAATGCATGGGTCCGGGTTGCTATTCCGGAAGTATAGGAGGCCAGATTGATGAAGGTTCGTTCAAAGGTGACAATGGCTTCCGGCGATCCTGTCCAGGTACAAATTTTTTGTTTGGGCGAAAGTTCCGCACCATCCTGAAGGAGAGCCTCAATTTTCAGGGGGAGCCCATGTTCGGAACCCAAGAGCTCAAGTGCCTTTAGTCCCATTTCTCCTGCCCATATCCCGTTCGCCTTTGAGATCAAGGTGGCGGTGATGACCTTTTCGGCGTCGACTCCCCTCGCTCGAGCCGTGGCCCGGGCGGTCCAGTCAAATGTGGTGGAATCTTCCTCAATTCCGGTCAGGATCCATTTTTTCCAAGGCTGGATGAGCGACTGCATTTTAAACGATCCCGAAGGGCTTCAGGATTTCGAGTTGAATTGACTTCAATCGATTGAGTCCGTGGATGGCACCCTCCATCATCAGCTTCAGATCCTGTTCGGAAAATGCCTTCTTTTCTGCGGTCCCCTGAATCTCCACAAAAAGCCCCGAGCCAGTGCGAACAAAATTCATGTCCACATCTCCAGAGGAGTCCTCCTCGTAATCGAGGTCAACATACACCTTTCCATCCTGCATGCCGACGGAAACGGCTTGGATGGTGTCTACAAATGCGGACTTTTCGATTTTCCCGTCTTTCACGAGTTTGGAGAGTGCAATCCCAACCGCTATGCAGGCACCGGAAATGGATGCGGTACGCGTTCCACCATCGGCCTGAATCACATCGCAATCCACGATGATCTGCCGCTCGCCCAGTTTTGAGAGATCCACCATGGCTCGAAGAGCGCGCCCGATCAGTCGCTGGATTTCCTGGGTCCTGCCAGAAACCTTTTCCCGATCCCTTTTGGAGCGGGTATGGGTAGAGCGGGGAAGCATGGCATATTCCGCGGTAATCCATCCTTGACCCTTGCCCTTGAGCCAAGATGGCACTGATTCTTCGATGCTGGCGGTACAAAACACTTTGGTGTTGCCGGTTTCGATCAGGCAAGAGCCTTCGGCATAGCGGGAAACGTTGACTTCGACCTTGCAGGGTCTTGGTTCGGACAAACTGCGATTATTTCTCATACAGGTGGGTTCGAAAGAAGCCTGTGGATCTCGTCCTTGATGATCTTCTCGGCAAGGTTTGGAATGAAATCTTCCGTGAACTGCTTCATCTCATGATTGATCCGATCCTGGATCTGAAAATGCATTTCTTCAAGGACTCGTGCTACTTCTGATTTTACCATCGCTTCCACTTCTTCGGCGCTGAAGCGGGGTTCGCTTGAGAGAGGAGGTGGTGGCGGAGTGAGATCAAAGCCGGACACTTCGGATGGCCGGTGAGCGTAATGATTTTCTCGGGCAGGAGGAGCCGTCATGGACATCTCTTCTACCGCAGGCTCAAGCCCGCGGCCTGGCTCGATCATTCCCCAGTCGTGCTGGTTCAGGCCGCTCAGCTCAAAAGTATTTTTCGCAAGTTCTTGAATGTCATCCAGTCCGCCTTGAAAGTCATTTGCAAGCGGTGGGAATTCTTCAAAGGCTGCAACCCGTTTTGGAGGGTTCAGGGTCATTGGGCCGATGTCGTCAAGACTCATCACCTCAGGTTCGCCGGAAGCATCCATCGGGGCATTGATTGTATCAAGCACGGGATCAGTTTTCACGGCTTGTTCTGCAACCGAAAGCAAGGTGCTCCGAAGATGGGACGGATCAAAGGGTTTCACCAAGTGCCCCGAAAAACCAAGAGCTTGCATTCTTGGCTCGTCCACCTTCTCGAAGGCGCTCGACATCATGATCACAGGAATGTTTTTAAGGTCAGCTTGTTGAAGGAATTTTTCGCGGATTTGATACGCGTCATATTTCGGGAGTGAGACATCGATGATGCAGATGTCAGGCCTGAAAAGGGAGGCCTGTTCGATTGCTTCCTTGCCATCGGAAACGGTCTGGATCTCATAACCATCACCGGAGAGGGCAAGACGGATTACTTTTTGAATCGTGAGACTGTCATCCGCGACTAAAATTTTCTTCCCTGTCATGCGTAGAACCATGTTGTCAGTTCTTTAACACCCTGTAAATCAAAAACAATGTGGACCGGGCCCCCTTTGACGCAGAATCCGCCCCTTGGGGGTTGAGCTTCGCGGCTATAAAAACCGAAGGTCGAATTACCTCAAAGTCAAGAGTTTTTCTCCCGTCTTACATAAAGCCAATATAAAAAGAAAATTGCGGCTTTTTTCAAAAATGGGTAAAATGAAAGACAGCTTGGGGGTCCAGCTTAAATACACATCTGGACCCGACAGTCATTGACCCAGGGGGCTGTGCCTGTCTCATGGTGAGCATGCCTGCCACAGAGTAGGAAGCCTAAAGTGAGCATACGGCGCCCACGTAAGATTCTGGGGCTCCAATGTCTTGCTGGCACCCTCAAGCTTTTCATTTCTTGACTTAACCAGTCGCGCCTCCCTAGAATCTTATGAGTATGAATGGTTTAAATTCAGGCCTGAATCACGGATGGATCCACGAAATCGCGAGGGCGGAGTCCTCACCTGAGGCGGAAGCGCTCTACCAGCTGACCCAGGGGGTAGGTCCACAGCAGGCCATTGAAGAAAGCACTGTGGATTTCTTAACCGATCTTCGCGCCTATTTTCAGGAATACCTTCGTATTTTCAATTCTTTATCGGAGAGCGGTAAAAAGTTTGCTGAGGTGAAGATCTTCAATCTCACTCAGGGCGCTGCGGATTTCATGCTTTACCGAA
>CANGWP010000078.1 GCA_947457605.1 Bdellovibrionales bacterium
ATCTTTGGGTTTTCGGGGGCCTGGAAGCCGATGTGGGCCCTCCGGCGCTTCGTTCCGACACCTCAAGCCGTTTCAGCTCACGCATGCTCTACCGGAACGCGAGCCTGTTTCAGATCAAAAAACACCTGTTTCCCGGGAGCCCTCACGATCCGACCCTGTTCTTCAAATACATCCACGAATACTCCATCAAGGGAGATTGGTTCGCGATGGATTTGCACTATTTGCTCAAACCAGGACTTCTGCTGTTTGTCGGGGGAGACATCCTCTCGAGTTATCGGGATGTTTCTCCGGACCGCGGAGCCGAATTTCTAGCTGACATGCGCCCTCTTGGAAGGGCGCGATTGGGGGTGACCTATGCGTTCTAATCTCATCATCGCAGTTGCCATGACTCTGATCACCTCCTGCTCGTGGATCAGAACGGAGCCGAAGGCTGTCTCAAGTCTTCAATCCCAGAGCCTCGACCTGAGCTGCATCAAAACCGTACCTGCCGGACTCCAGGATCTTTTCGGGGGAATTTACACTACGGACCCCAAGGATCAGGAAAAGATCCTTCAAACTTTCGGCTGCATTGATCACGCCCTGGACATTTTTTCAGGCTTCACCCGCGGCTCGAATCCCGATTTCTACTCCTCGAAGGAACTTCAAAAATTCGCAAACCTGTATCTGCCGGAAGCCACTCCGATCTCGGACTCTTTCATTCAATCGATTTTTGAATTGAAACGCGCCATCATCGGGGGTGAGTCCACATCCCTCACCCGCTCGGAAATCAAAAGTCTTCAACTGAAATTGACCCGGTTCGGAAAGATCATTGCCCCGTTCGCAGGTCAGATTCGTGTTCTGATCAAACCTGATTCCGCCGATTCCGCGAGCCGTCGGGCCGCAAGCATCGCCATGAGCAAGTTCGTAATGGAACTCTCCAACATCCTCACGGACTCACCGAACTCTCTTGAATGGAAAAACCTTGTTCTCTTCATTCGGGAACTCGAACGATTCACGGACACCGGGGAGCCATCAGCCCTTACATTCGTACGGGAACAACTTCCGATTTTCCAATACGTAAAACTTCTGCTGGTCGGCGGAAACGAAGCATCGATCGAAACCTCGAAGTGGAAGCCGATTTTCAATTCCATCTCGCACTTTTACAGCGCGCTTCTTCTGACCTCCAATACCACGGACCTTCTAGAGCAGATGAGCCTCGAGGTGGAATCCTCCGAGGAAGAGCAAAGCAGGGCCGTTGTGAAACTCACAGGATTGCTCCGAGCCCTGATCCGGGATGAGGGTCTGAATTCACGCAGTACCGTCATTGTGATTTCGGACCGGTTTGCGAAGGCACTCCTTCTGAATTCGCTCGTTTTCCCGCGCAGCCGCGGCTCGCTTGCGCTGAAGCCCTTTCTTGAAACCGCCTCCCTCCGCAAACTTTCGGGTGCGATCGTCGATCAACTCCAGAATCTGGATCGGAACAACCTCCGCCTCGAAGTCCTTCAATCCATTTCGGACAATGTCATCTCCCTTCTGGAACAAGCGTCGATTTCAAACAGCCCCGGCCCCGGAACCACCTCTACGCTCAGCCTTCCGGATACGCTCGAATACCTCAATGAGCTTGCTCCCCTTTTGACTTCGCCCAAGGACACCCAATTGGTCCGAAGCGCCCTGAATACGGCCAGAAGCTCGATCCCCATCCTGATCGGCAAAGACTCGGAGCGACTCACACCGAAGGACCTGCGCCAACTGATCACCAAGGCTCTTGACATTTATGCGGCATGGTCCTCGGAGGGCAAAGTTCCGCGAAGTGAAAAGCTCGGTGCAAGCCTCGACATTCTGATCCGGAATCCTTCGCCCGTGACCCTTGGCTCAGCCCAACTCCTGAAAGCGGTGGACGATATCTCCACGTTTTTCCCGCTTGTGGCTCCGGATTCCAGGGTCAATTGGGATGAGATCCGCTCTCTGGTGACCCGGGGACTGAAATTGAAATCCGTCCTGTTTCAAACTCCGGAAACCTCCATCTCCCGCTTTGAACTTTCGCAGCTTTCTTTTCTTTATGAGCCGTTCCGCAAGGGCGAAAACCATGGCGAAGCACTGACCGCGCTCTCAAACCTTCTTCAGATCCGGAATTTCCAAACTGCCAGCATCGCCGACCTCGTGCCCGCGATGGATGCACTCCTCCCGCAATCCATGAGAACGTCGACACTGGGCCTGACCCTTCCCATGATTTCCCGTCTGAAGGCGCTCCTCGTAGGAGGAACGCCGGGCACCATTTCACGTTTCGAATACCCCGATCTTGCCCGCCTTGCAGGCGCCCTTTATTCCGAGATCGAGCCACTGATGCGTGAGGAGTTTTCGGCGTCTCTCGATTCCAGAACCGCCGGAATTGCAGCGGCTTCCCTCCATGCCCTGATCGAGAATCGCAAGGGTTACATTCTCATGGAGGATCTGAAGTCTGTTCTCTCCGACCTTTTCCAAAAATGGGGACTCTCCCCTCAGGAGCGGATTCTGGACCGATTCCTGATTGGTTTTCACACCCGGGTTCTGAGACGCCAAAAAACGGAAAAGCCCGATTCCATCAAAGGACTTGCCTTCCCCGCAAGCGATCTCGGCTTGTTCCTCACTCTTGCGGAAAAAATCAGGGATGAACTGAAACCCCTCGAACAACTCTACCGCAGTATGGGTGCCGAAAAAGGAACCCTGCCCCGGGATGCGCTTTTGGAACATTTAAATGGAACCGATACCCAGAGGCTCCTGAAATCGATTCTCCCCTATCTGGCGGGTTCCGATCACCGTCTTCACTTTCCGGCGCGAGGCGAGGCACAGGATCGGCATTCCTTGTTTGAACTCTCCTACAAGATCGTAGTGTACAAGTCCGTAAGCGCGCTTTTCCCGCTTTACAAAGTCACCGAAGATCCGGCAGGCCCTGGAGTTCCGCGCCTGAATGAAGCCGATCTGACTGATTTGCTTGCAGATGTGAATGACCTCATCACGGATCTGAAACTTTCCTACGGATATACTCCGCCGGAGAAGTCAGCGAAATCCCGACTCCGCAGCATCAATCTTTTCACGAGAAACGGAAACGGAGACGACTTCATTGACGCAATCGAAACGACGGAATTCCTCACCATCACGCTTGGGGGAAAGAAAATCCTGTCCTCTGTCGAAGGAGAAATGATTCCAACCTGCTTTCCCGGCCGAAACAATCCGGATGACATCTCCACGATTCCCGTGTCTTGTCTCTCGAAGGTTTTTTTCAAGAAGGACCAACTCCGAAAATTCTACGAAGACACGGTACCCGAACTCACCCGTGAGATCGCCCTCTGGGATGCGGATGCCCTCGAGGAATTCCGGAAATCCATGCTGAATTCGATTGATCCGAGGTGGACGGAAACAGGCGTGTTGGAACGGACAGACCTCGAAGCCTTCGTATCGGTTCCCAACTACACCGAAAATCTTTTTCAGCGCTTTGACGTGAATTCCAACGCGATCCTCGAATTCTCGGAGGCCATGCGTGGATTCCCCGTTTTCTGCGAGGAAATCAAAAAAACGGGCGCAGGAGCCCTCAGAGGTTCTTGCAAGTCCGGAGAAAACCCGGATCAAATCGAGGCTGTCTATGGCTATCTCCTGTTCCGCGGAGTTCCGCCCCGCGGAGTTCGTCCAACCGACAGTCTTTGGCAACGGTTGAAGGCGGCAAAGGACATCCTGGGCTGGTTCAGCTTCTGGAAGAAGCTGGATAAGACTCCGGAAGTCCGGGATGCCTATCCTCCGAAGATCGACCGCAAGGGAATCCTGAAAATCATGTCCAACCTCTCCACTGCTACTTGAACTGTGCGAGATAATTCACCAGTTCTTCAGGAAGGGGGGCTTCAATCTTGATCTCAACTCCTGTCATGGGATGATTGAATTCAAGTTTGTGCGCGTGAAGCATGAGCCTTGGGGGCGGAAGAATGGGTGAAATCCCCTCGGGAAAATAAAGGTCATCCCCGAAAATGGGGAGCCCCTCCTCGCTCAAATGCGCTCGAATCTGATGGGTCCTTCCGGTCTCAGGTCTTGCTTCAAGCCAATACCCGTCTCGAAACACTTCAATCACCTTGAAATCCGTGATTGCAAGGTCTCCGCCGGATTTTACGGCTCCATAGCACTTCTTTCCGGAGCGCTCCGTGACTACTCCGAGATAATTCTCGACCGTGAAATCGTCCGCAGGCCCAAACACCTTTGATCCCGGCGCGCGCCAGGAGATCGCGTGATAGGATTTTTGAATCCGATGATCTGCGAAGAGCTCGGACACCCCCTTGTTGGCATCTTCCCGCTTGGTGAGGAGAACCACCCCGGAGGTATCCCGGTCAAGTCGATGATGAAGACCCACGTAGTGATCCTCGACTTGCTCCCGCTCGGACAACAAATTTTTCACGAGGTTGAAAAGATTCGGCCGAAGTGGATCAAGGGTCGGCTGCGAGGGAAGACCGCTTGGCTTGTTCACGGCAATCAACCATTCATCCTCAAAGAGAATCCGGTCTGTTCCGAGGCGCGTGACTTCGAACTTTCTTGCGCGTCCCTTGAAAAGCCGTTCTTCGTCGTAGTAGACTTCGATGACTGCACCGGAAAAAACCGGAGTGAAGGCATTCTTGCAACGGTGGCGATTCACATACACGGCACCCCCCACGATGAGGTTCCGGATGGTGGTTCTGCTCACCTCTTTGCTCACGGCGGAAGGCAACCATTCCGCAAGAAAATGGTCCAGGCGAATCTTCGGCATGGATAAAGGAATTCGGGTTTGAAATCGTTGCATGTCAGCTCCGCTCGACCGAGATCACTCCCTTTTTCGATTCAAGAGCGCTCATCACGCGGTTCAATTGCTCCATGTTTCCAACCTCCACCTCAAACAATGCAATCGCTTTTTTGTCTTTCGTAGTTCGGATATTCGCGCTCGCGATATTTACCCCGCACCCCGTAATGGTCTGAGACATCAGCGCAAGAAGGCCGGTGTCATCATTGGAAAACACACGGATCCTTACCGCCCGTTTCACAGGGGCATGCAGTGATTTGTTCCAGCTCACATCAATCCTGCGTTCCGTATCCGTATCGAGCGCTCTGGTGCAATTTGCCTGATGGATCGTCACACCGCGTCCGCGGGTGATGAACCCCACGATGCTCTCGCCGGGAACCGGATTGCAGCAGCGGGCATACCGGACCAGAAGATCATCCACACCCTCCACGACGATCGCATTCCTTGCCTCGCTCTTTTTCGTGGCCGACTTGATCGCTTTTTTTAGGAAGCTCTCTTCTTCATCCGATTTGACCTTGGCCTTCAATGCCTCCAGCTCTTCTTTTGGAATGAGACGCTGGATGATCTGTTCGATCGGAAACCGTCCGTACCCGATTCCCACATGGAACTCGTCCATGGAGCGGACCCCGAGCTCCTTCATGACTTCATCGATCTTGCCGCTCTTTTCAAGCTTCGAAATGGAGAGTTCATAACGCCTCATCGCCTTTTCGAAAAGGTCCATTCCCTCGACTCGCGCAAGCTCGCGCTCCCGCATCTTGATAAAGGCGCGGATCTTGGCCTTTGCTCGCGAGGACTTTACAATCTTAAGCCAATCCTTCGATGGCGTCTGACTGGGAGAAGTGATCACTTCAATTGCATCTCCGGATTTCAACCGGTGACGAAGGGACACAATTCTTCCGTTCACCTTTGCGCCAACACAACGATTGCCGACATCGGTATGCACGGCGTAGGCAAAATCAAGAGGGGTCGCGCCGTAGGGCAGTTCCTTCACCTCACCCTTGGGGGTGAAAACAAAAACATCCTCGGAGAACAGATCCACCTTCACGGTTTCCAAAAACTCGTTTGGATCGGACAAATCCTTCTGCCACTCGAGCAGGCGATTCACCCAGAGGACATTGTCCCGGGTCGAGGAATCGAACTTCCCTTCCTTGTACTTCCAGTGAGCTGCGATCCCGCGCTCGGCAACGAGATGCATCTCATGGGTCCGAATCTGGATCTCGGTACGCTCCCCGGAGGGTCCAATCACGGTCGTGTGAAGGGACTGGTAGTGGTTCGCCTTCGGCATCGCAATGTAGTCCTTGAATCGGCCCGGAACCGGACGGAAGGCCGCGTGGATCACGCCGAGCGCCTTGTAACACTCCGTGATGTTGTCCACGATGATTCGAAAGGCAATCAGGTCATGAAGCTCGGTGAAATCAACTTGGCGCCTTTCCATTTTTTTGTAAATGGAGTGAAAATGCTTTGCACGCCCCGAGACCTGGGCCTGCACATCGTATTCCACGAGCTTTTCGTGAATCAGCTGAACCACATCCTCGATGTATTTTTCCCGATCCGCCTTGTTCTTGGTCACGAGTTCGGCAAGCTTGTAATAGACATCCGGGTGAATGAAACGAAGGCAGAGGTCCTCGAGTTCCACCTTGATCCGGCTCATCCCGAGACGGTTTGCCAAAGGCGCATAGATATCGAGGGTTTCCTGGGAAATCGTCTTCTGCTTGTGGGTCGGTAAGAACTGGAGCGAGCGCATGTTGCTCAAACGGTCTGCAAGCTTCACGATAATAACCCGGATGTCCTTGGACATCGCGATGATCATCTTTCGGAAGTTCTCCGCTTGCTTCTCCTCGGTGGTCCGAAAGGACATCTTGTTGAGCTTTGTCACTCCGTCGACAAGCGTTGCAACATCCTTCCCGAATTCACGCTCGATGTCCTCGAGCTTGGCTGCGGTATCCTCGACCGTATCGTGCAAAAAAGCGGCACAAATGGAGGAAAGATCGAGCCTGAGATCGGCCAGGATCTGTGCGACCTCGGTCGGATGGATGATGTAGGGGTCCCCGCTGGAACGCTTTTGTTCCCCGTGGGCTTTTTCGGCAAACGCATATGCCTTCCGCACCAGAGCGAGATCCGCATCCGGAAAATACCCTTGGATCGTATTGCAGATCGTATCCACTGTCGCTACGCTTGGCTTTGCCATTTTCCCCCTTCGAGAGAATCCATGAATTGAATCACCTCAGATTCAAGCTCGGCATAGGCCCGCTCAAAATCATCATTCAGAATGACCCGGTGAAACTCCGCTTGACGGGACATCTCATCCACCGCGTTATTCATCCTCTTTTGCACGGACTCTTCCGAGTCGGTTCCCCGGCCCCGAAGGCGCTGCTCCAAAATCTGGAGACTTGGAGGTGCGATGAACACAGTGAGCGTTCGCTCGGGATAGGCACTCAGAAGGGAATCAGCCCCTTGCACATCGATATCGAGAAGCACATGCTTCCTTCCCGTCCAGAATGCCTGAAGTGTTTTTTTCGAAGTGCCGTAATAATTGCCGTGCACTTGCGCCCATTCTGCAAATTCCTGGTCTCGGATCTTCTGCTCGAACTCGGAGGCCGCGACAAAATAATACTCCACCCCGTTTTGCTCGCTTCCCCGGGGCGCACGCGAGGTGGTTGAGATCGAAAGAGCGAGTCGATCCTTCATACGCTCAAGCAGCCTTGCGCAGAGGGAACTCTTGCCTGCCCCGCTCGGAGCCGAGACCACAATCAAACCGAATCCATCGTTTGCCGCAAGCATTTCGTTCTTCATTCGAGATTCAGGCTCTGCTCCCGCATCTGTTCGACCCACATCTTGAGTTCGATCACTTCTTTGCTGATCTCCAGGTCCTGGGATTTGTTTCCAAGAGTGTTGATTTCCCGATTCAGTTCTTGAAAAAGGAAATCGAGGCGCTTTCCGACCGCCCCACCCGCCGCAAGCAGCTCGCGCGTCGCCCGCACATGACCGATGAACCGTGTCAACTCTTCCTCAATGTCGAGTTTTTCGAGCGCATAGGTGATTTCTTGCGCAATCCGTGTTTCCAGGAGAGCCCGCAGCCGTTCATCGGAGGTGGGATAGGCCTCAAAACAAAGATTGACCCGTTTTCTCACTTTTTCCTTGGCCCGGGCCCGGATCAAATCCCTTTGCCGCAATAGGCGTTCCCGCGAATCCTCCAGATTTTGCAAAATCTGAAGGAGCGCATCCCTCAGGCGGGTTCCCTCGGAGCGCTTCATTTCAATCAAGAAATCCAGCCCCGTAGAGATTGCAACCTCGATCTCTGATTTCATTTTTTGGAGGGTAGTCTCATCCCGCGCGTCCGCCCCGGATTTCCCGAGTACGTCCGGAAAGGAAACCAGATCCCTGAGGCTCACCTCTTCGCGGATCTTGAACTGTTCCCGCATGCGGTTGAGCAATTGAAAGGCAAGGCCTGCCTGCGACTCGTTGTAATGAACCTGGTTTTCAGGTTTCTGCGAATTCTGCCGCTCAATCCAGACATCGACCGATCCACGCTTGAGTTTGGATTCGATCAAACTCTTGAGCCCCGCCTCGAATGGTGCCAGATCCCTTGGCATCCTGATTTTCAGATCGAGAAATCGATGATTCAGGGTTTTCAGCTCGAGCTTGAACACATCACCACCGGATTCAAATCGGGTGGATGCGTATCCGGTCATCGACTGGATCATGCGTGCTTGCCTTCCGAAATCGGCTGGAAGGCGAAATCGCCCATTTTTCTGAACTTTTGAAATCGCTGTTCCTTGATTTGCTGGCTTACCTTGGAATCAGGGTTCGAGAAATCATCTTCCAGGTAGGGGGCAAAATGTTTCTCGAGCGCCTTTGCAAGACTTTCGATCGCTCCCGCGCGATCGCGATGCCCGCCCCCATTGGGTTCAGACACGATCGAATCGAGAAGCTTCATCGAATTCAGATCCTTCGCGGTCATCTTGAGCCGCTCCGCCGCCCGTTCGGCCTGGGTGGAATCGCTCCACAGAATCGAAGCACAGCTTTCGGGACTGATGACCGAGTACGTGGAAAACTCCTGCATCAATACGCAGTTTCCGATTCCGATCGCAAGCGCGCCACCGGATCCGCCCTCTCCAATCACAATCGAGCAGGTCGGTACGGTAAGTGCGAACATGGCCCGAATGCTCTCGGCGATGGCTTGGCTTTGTCCGCGCTCTTCCGCATCCATTCCGGGATAAGCACCCGGAGTGTCGATCAGCGTGATCACCGGAAGCCGGAAGCGTTCCGCCATCTCAAACAAACGGATCGCTTTTCGATATCCTTCCGGACGGGCCATTCCGAAGTTTCGTTCCACTTTTTGCTTGGTAGTGCGCCCTTTCTGATGACCGAGAATCATCACTGGAACCTTGCGGCCCTTCACATTCCAAGTCGCAGTGCCCCCTACAATGGCCGCGTCGTCTCCGAAAGCGCGATCGCCGTGGAGTTCCGTGAAATCCGGGAACAACGCCTCAAGATAGTCCTGGGTGTACGGACGGTTCGGATGACGCGAGAGTTGAACTCTTTGCCAGGTACCAAGCTTTTCATAGGTGTCCTTGATCAGGCTCTGGAGCTTCTTCTCGAGAGTCGCAATTTCACGGGTGAGATCCACTCCATCGCTCTGGGAGATTTCCCGAAGCTCTACGAGCTTTTTTTCAAGGCTGTTGATCGGCTTTTCAAAATCAAAAAAAGTTTCCATGAGGCTCAAAACTTTATCACAAAATCGTTCCCAGAGTGATATTCTTCGACCTGTGTCAGACGCCGAAGTCAAGGAAACAGCGCCAAAAGCCAACGATGCCGAACCCACTGCTGAAAACACGGGGGATGAACACGCGGCACCCACCCCATCGTCGGAGGGCGCCGAGGAATTCAACCTCGATCATTTACCAAAGCCCAAACTGAAAGAATTGATCCGCTCTTCTGACTCTCCGAGTCGCTACCTGACCTGGCTCTCCCTTGCCTTTGGGGGTCTTGCCATTCTCTGTTACGGTCTTCTGGTCACCCGTTATATTGAGCATCGAAATCGGAACCGGAACCTCGAGGCAGAAAAAGCCGAAGCCGAACGTCTGTACGGAGGCTGGCTCAACAAGCAGAATGCCTTCAACAAAATGAAAATGGAAGGCGAAGATCCCGTGTTCACCCAAGCCTTGGGCGAATTCCGGGTGCTGTGGGCGACCTCCGAACTGAGAGCCGACCTGGTTGCGGAGTGCACAAATGAGGAAACCTGCAATGCCCTCCGGGATCGTCCCGAACAAGTACATGATTTGATTCTTCCGATCTTCCAGGCGAGAACCCCGGAACAGGTTCTGAATCCAAATTCCAAACTCGAACTCAGGCGCGAGATCGTGGACAAACTCAATGAACTGAAGCTCAAGGGAAAAATCCTGCAAGTGGACTTCACAGATCTTACGATCGAGCCCGCAAAGGGCGTCGATGTCAGCCATGAGTAACGCGTACTTGGACGGCACCCAAAACGTGATGCCGGCGGTTCTTCTCTATGCTTTTTCAGACAATGAAGTGCTGATGCTGAACGCCTGCGGCAACGACGGCATGCCGGGAAATTGTAACGGCCTCGGCGGGACGCTTGATCCCGGTGAATCG
>CANGWP010000079.1 GCA_947457605.1 Bdellovibrionales bacterium
GCATTTTTTTCTCAAGTCAAAAAGGACACCGCCGATACGCAGATTGTCGGGCGATTCTCGGACTGCCTGATATCGTGAAGGATCACGATTAACTCATGGAAGAATACCTATGTTGAAAAAGGAGACTAACCATGGGTTTGCGTATCAATACTAACCTCCAAGCGATGATCGCCCAGCGTAACTTGGATCAAAACCGTAGGGCACAAGAGGGCTCACTTGAGCGCCTCTCTTCTGGTCACCGAATCAACCGTGCAGGTGATGATGCTGCAGGACTCGCGATTTCCGAGCGAATCCGGGCATCCACCCGCTCATTGGGTCAGGCTGGCCGAAACGCCCAAGACGGAATCTCGATGATTCAAGTGGCTGAAGGTGGAACCAACGAAATCTCAAACATCCTCGTCAGGATGAGAGAACTATCGATCCAAGCGGCTTCCGACACCATCGGTGACAAGGAACGAAGCTTCATCGATAAGGAAGTTCAGCAATTGCGATCCGAAATCGACCGGATTGCCTCCACGACCGAGTTCAACGGGACAAAGCTCCTGAATGGCTCTGGAAACGCGCTGGAAATCCAAGTCGGAATCAATAACAACGCAGCCCAGGATCGCCTCGTGTTCGACGCTCAACAACAGAACGTCGGCACCGACGCCCTCGGAATCGAAGGCATCTCGACTGCAAATAAACAATCTTCTCAAGAGAACCTTGCGAAACTCGATTCAGCGCTCACCCGCTTGAATGAGAACCGCTCGGCTCTCGGTGCACTCCAAAACCGCCTCCAGTCCACGATCAACAACATCGGGACTTACCGCGAGAACTTGGAAGCTGCACGCTCCCGGATCCGTGATACTGACATGGCCTCTGAGACTTCTGAACTGACCAAGAACAACATTCTTGCTCAAGCCGGAATCTCGGTCCTTGGCCAAGCCAATGCGAATCCGCAACAAGTTCTAAAACTTCTCGGCTAAGACCCCGAGCGACAGACAACATGGGATTGAGTCCGGATGACTCATGATACGCACACTCCGCCTGGCGGGGTGTGCGCTCCCTGAAAACGAGAGTGCATATCCCGCCGGGTCGGCAGTGAAAGAGCCAACCGCAAAAAACGGCAGCCTTTACAAAGCGATATCATTCGAGTTACACCACTTGTCTCATTTATGTCGCGCTCGGTGTCTAGCCCCGATTTCAGGTACGCCCCCTCCAAGAACATCTATTGGGAGAAGTTGAAAAACCTCCCGGAAGACCTTAGGGGACTTGCGTACACAGACCACGATACGGAAACCCACAAGGGAGAATGGAGAACCCGCTTCCCCATCTCGTCCTCGAAAGCTTCCGAATCTGGAATCCCCTTGCATGTCGAAATCGGCTGCAATGCGGGGCACGTGTGCCTGGAATGGGCGCGCCAGAATCCCAATGCGCTTTACATCGGCATCGACTGGAAGTTCAAACAGATTTACCGGTTGGCCGAAAAATCAAAGAAGTTCCAGGTCCGAAATCTCCTGGCATTCCGAGCGAACGCAGATCGACTCCCCTTCATGTTTGCGGCAGGCGAGATCGATTTTCTGCACATGTTCTTCCCGGATCCTTGGCCCAAAAAGGCCCAGAAGAAAAACCGGACCGCGGACCGCGAATGGCTCCTCTCGATCGCTCCCCTGTTGAGCGAGACGGGTGTGTTCCATTTGAAGACCGATCACGCCGAGTACTTTGAGTTCATCTTAGAGAACCTCCACTCCCTCTCCGACACCTTCGAGATCCTCGAAATGACCCGGGACCTTCATGCCGGAAACCCCCAGGCAAAACTCCTCACCATCCCCACCGTTACCCTTTTTGAGCGCCTTTTCATCAAAGACGGGCTCCCCATTCACTCGGTGAAAGTACGCAGAAAGGGCTAGCAGCTTAAAACTGGCATCTTTGGCTAGGCATGGCCTTTGAGCAGCACAGATTGAACCCTTTGGAGTCATGGAGGTTTAGCCTCCGAGCCGCGTCCTGCGGCTCGCACAATTCCTGATTTTTTCACTCAAGTTTTATTGACACCCAGCCGATATGCCCTCAGGTATGGATGAATTTGAATTTCAAGAAAATCTTGCCGAAAATCTCCTCTTCACCTTTTTGGGCGGGATTTGCGCCATCATCGTGGGGCTTGCGATCTTCAGCGGACCAAAAATCGACTTCACTCCGGCCCGCTCTCCAAGCTCTCAAACTCAAACTTCAGAGTTTATGGATTCTCTTCCCGTTCTTGAATAGCGAGCAATCGCTCCTTTGCCTCAATCCACTTTGAGAAATACTTTCGGGACTGCGAAAGCTCGTGCCTCAGAACCCTGCTTCTCCAACGGGGCAAATCCCCTGCTCGTTTCAGCTGCAATAACTCCCCGATCCGCGCCCGAAGCGCAGGCTCGATCTTAGCGCGCGCAAACTGATTCTCCATAAGGGCTTTTGCGCGATCATGCGCACTCTTCCACACATCGGAGTCCGTTTGCATTCGAACCGCGGCTTCCGCGAACCGCTCCGGATCCATTTCGATCAAGCCGGGAAACATCGCGAGATCCGACCCTTCGGGCAGCAACCCCTCCGCACCCAATGGAGTCGTAATGACAGGCACTCCAAAGCGGAAGCCCTCCAGGATCTTCCCCTTCACTCCCGCTCCGAAACGAAGAGGCGCAAGATTCACCCGGGCGCCTTGAAACACCTCGGAGAGTTCCCTCACTGGCCCCCTCACCTCAAGTCCCGAATCCGGATTCTGATTCCATGCCATGAATTCCGCAGATGGATAAGCTCCGTAGACACGAAGTCTCGCGCTTTTCAGGCTCTTTCGGATTCCGGGCCAGATCCTCGATCGAAACCACCGAAGGCCATCCGCATTGGGAGCGTGCCTGAAGTTTCCAATCCACACAAAATCCGCACGCTCTGAAAATTCAGAATTGAGCCTTTCATGCACCGGAGGATCGTAGAAAAAAGGAACCCATGCCTGCTGATCAGGCCCGATGCCGAACTCTTCCCGCAGCAATCGCTCCTCGTAAGAAGAAACAACGAACGAGTAATCCACTCTCTCCAAGGATGCCGTCTCGCGAAGCGCAGTCTCTGTTTTGTAGAAATCAGGTGACTCTGGAATCCCGCTTTCTCGAACCCGCTCCCGGGCCCGTCTCACAAAATGCAGGTCCTGGGTTTCCATCAACACGAGCGCATGAGGAAGCGCCTCATACACCATCGCTCCATATTGCTCTTCCAGGATGAATCGATCAAAAAGAACGAGCTCAGGATTCCACTCCTTGAGTCTCTCGATCAGCGACCAATCATTGAGGGGAATCGGAAGGAACTCGACCCGCTCTGGAATCTGCACCCGTCCCCAGTCCTGCTCTTGTTTTGGTTTCGCAGGCGAGATCAAGGAGACCCTCTCGAAATCCTGAAGGAGAAGCTCAATCCAATGCATTTGCCGGACCCCGGCCGCGGAGGAGTCCGGTTCGGGCCAAACCGTGCTGAAAATCAGTGCGTGGCGATTCGGCTTCATGATAGGCTGAAGGTAATCTATGGGCCTAAAAATCTCACCGGTTTTCTTGCTCCCGCTTTTTCTGGCACTTGGCATGCCTGTTTCGGCGCAAGAAGAGATTCCAAATCCGGGGCCAAGGTCCAGTGAGGAGGCCCGATTCTTGGATCAGCAAGGATCCGAGTCCCTCGCAAAAAAAGATTTCAAACAGGCTGCCCGCGATCTGAAACGCAGGGTGGATCGCTATCCGAGCCTTCCCAAAACAGAAGAATCCTATCTAAACCTCCTCACAGCCCTTCTTTCGGACCAGCAGTTCTCTGAAGTCTTAAAATACGGCCAAGAGCTTGTGCTACGACGCCCAGACCTGAAGATCATCAATCAAGCCCGTGCCTTCATGGCGGAAGCGGCTCTTCAGCTCAAGCAGTTCTTAAATGCCCGCACCCTTGCTACGGAATTGCTTGACCACGAGCCTGACTCAAAGCAAAAGGCTCTCGCCTATTCCGTTCGCTTTCAGACTCTTTTGGAAGAAAAGCAATACGAGGGAGCAGCTACGGAGCTCGACCACTTGCGGGAATACCTGGAGCAAGAACCCATTGAATCCTTTCAGCAAATGATCCCGGGCTTCAAAATGAGCCTGATCACCCGCCAGTGCATCACAAGCCACCTCCTAAAGGACAAATCAGTTACCGAAGAGGAAACCCTGGAATACTTCTCCAAAAAGAATCTTTGTTTTAAATCAGCGCTCCCTCTTGCCCAAACCGTTTTAAACCCCACTATCATTCAAGACTGGTGCGAGTCGTTCACGTTTTTTGATCATGAACTTCAAAAGCTCAAGATCGACTCCTACCTGAAAGAAAAAATCGGCAAGGATCTGAAGGCGACTTTCGACTTTGCAAAAGGACTCCAAGAGGATTTGGTGAAGTGCTATGCCCCCTATCAGCCCCCGAAACCCAAAAAGCGTGCTCGCAAAGGTCATCGTCGATCATCACGATAAGATCGATGCCTGGTTTTTAAAAAAATTCGCTGAATCAGCCGCGCCATTTTACTGTTCCATCGACATCCGCGACTCGGGCGAAAAGGTCGCGCCGGTGGATTGCAATCTGTATCCGGCGGGTTTTAACAACATCTGCGAGATCGACCTCGAACAAGCGGTTGGAATCTTCAAGGACCAAATCGCAAAAATCGCAGGAAATTCGAATCCTCCGACCAGGATCGGAATCATTCCGGAAAACCACACTGAAAATAAATTCTACCTGGAAAATCTTTACCACCTCCGCTCCATCATCGAAGAGGCGGGATTCGAAGTCGAAATCATCCGAATCGACGGGATTCCAGAGAAACTCACACTCACCACCGCAAGCGAAAAGAGCATTGTGCAACTCCCTGCCCGAGTGGAGAACGGAAAGCTACGCACCGAAGGCGGATTCACTCCCGACTGGCTGATCCTGAATCACGATTATTCCGCAGGCTATCCGAGGATTCTGGATGAGATTTCCCAACCCGTACTCCCCTCGCATCGCATGGGTTGGCATAGCCGCAAGAAAAGCTCGCACTTCAAATTCTACAATGAGCTGGCGGCTGAATTCGCGGCGCTTGTGGGAATTGACCCTTGGCTCATCTCGATTGAAAGCGAGGCCGTGGGGCCTGTGAATTTCAACGACGGGCTCGGAGTGGACCAAGTTGCAGAAACCGCCCGGAAAATGCTGAAAAGCATCGAGGAGCAGTATCGGCTCCATTCGATCGATCGAAAGCCCGCACTTTTCATCAAAAACGATTCCGGAACCTACGGTATGGGAATCATGGTGATTCACTCGGTGGATGAACTGATTTCAATGAATCGCAGGACTAAAAATAAAATGAGCATGGGAAAAGGAAAAACCCAGATCGAACAGGTTCTGGTTCAGGAGGGGATTCCGACCCAGATGGTGACCGAAGGATCCACCTCGGAACCCGTGATTTACCTGATGAACGGCCATTTGATCGGGGGATTCATCCGGGCCAATAAAGAGCGAGATGAAATGGACAACCTGAACAGCCAGGGCATGTTTTTCAAAAAGCTTTGCTTCAAGGACCTGAGTGATTGCATTGAGACCAAGGAATTCGATGAACTGCCGCTCTTAGAGGCCGTCTACGGAGTCATTGGCCGACTTTCTGCCCTTGCTGCGGCCCGCGAGATCAGGCAAACTCTCGCCCCATGAGCGAGATCAAGATTTCTACTTTAGGATTTGGAACCAAAGCCATTCATGCGGGCCAGGAGCCCGATCCAAGAACCGGTGCCGTGATGGTCCCGATCTATCAGACGAGTACCTTTGCGCAAAGCTCTCCCGGCAAACACACGGGCTACGAGTACGCCCGCACCGGCAATCCGACTCGAACGGCATATGAGGCTTGTGTGGCAAGCCTTGAAAACGGAAAGTACGCACTCGCTTTTTCATCGGGCCTGGCCACGATCGACACCCTCCTTCACACGCTGAAATCGGGCGATCATGTGATCTGCAGTGATGATGTGTACGGGGGAACCTTCCGCTTGTTTGACAAGGTCCTTCGCCGCTTCGGTCTTGATTTCACTTTCATGGACCTGACCGATCTCTCCAAGGTGAAAGCGTCATTCCGTCCGAACACCCGCATGCTCTGGATTGAAAGTCCCACAAACCCGATGCTGAAAATCTTCGACATCAAAGCTCTCGCAACCCTTGCGCGCGAGAAGGATGTGCTCAGCATCGTCGACAACACCTTCATGAGCCCTTATTTTCAGCGACCTCTTGATCTCGGTGCGGATGCCGTCATTCACTCCGTCACGAAATACATGAACGGTCACAGCGATGTGGTCGGTGGCGTTTTCATCACTAGCCGCGATGATTTGTATCAATCGGTAAAATTCCTCCAGAATTCGGTCGGTGCGGTACCCGGCCCGCAGGATTGCTTTCTCGTGATGCGGGGGCTCAAAACCCTCCATGTCCGCATGAAAGAGCACGAGAAGAACGCCTTTGAGATCGCAAAATTCCTGGTAGCCCATCCGAAAGTCACAAAGGTCCTCTACCCGGGCCTCCCCTCCCATCCCCAGCATGAGCTTGCCCGCGCCCAGATGCATGGGTTTGGCGGGATGATCTCGTTTGAAGTGAAGGGCGGGCTCAGTGAAGCCACCCGGGTTCTTGAAAAGACCAAGCTCTTCACGCTCGCTGAAAGTCTTGGCGGGGTGGAGTCCCTGATCGAACATCCTGCGATCATGACCCATGCCTCGGTACCGGTAGAAAACCGCAAAGCTCTTGGAATCTCGGACTCCCTGATCCGGATCAGCGTCGGCATCGAAGACGTGAAGGATCTCATCGCAGACCTGACCCAGGCGCTTTCCTAAAGCGGGTCCACATTGCCCCGCAAGAATGCGCAGGCCTTCGGAGGCATTTGAAAAATCCTCCTTGTCTGATCGGTTAATCCTTGATACGGTCGGCGTATGCGACAATTGAAGCGATTGATCCAGCAACTGCTGGCCGGTCAAGGCCGTATTCTTTTAGCCTAAATCACGATCATTCCCGTGACTGAAGGCTCCGTTTGTCCCGTAGCTTGCGATGAAAGGTAATCGCAAAGCGATGGGCTTCATCCCGTATATGGGTCAGTAATTTATATGCACGAGTATGCGGATAAAGAGGAATCGGGTTCACCCGGTTTGGAATGAAAATCCGCTCCATGGAGCTTTCCACCTCTTTTGATTGAAAATTCGATTCCGTCCGGGCTTTTGCCAAGCCCACCAGGTCCACTCCCTGAATCCCGAGATCTTCAAAAATCGCCCGCGCCTGCGCAAGCTGACCCTTGCCCCCGTCCACCACCACAAGATCGGGCTTCTCGTTTCCAGGCCCCATGTCCATTTTGGAAAACCTGCGCTCAAAAATCTCCCGCATCGAGGCGAAATCATCAGCCCCCCGGACGGTCTTGATCTTATACCGTCGATACAGCGTTTTCTCGGGCGCGCCATCCATGAACACCACGCGCGATGCCACCGAGTCCTCGCCTTGCGTGTTTGAAATGTCATAGCACTCAATCCTGCGGGGCACGCGCTCAAGCCCGAGCTTCTCGCGAATCTCCTCCAGCGCCTGAATCCCGTGTCCCGCGTTCTCGCGCTTGGCGTTCTCGACGGCAAACCGTGCGTTGGTCTCAGCAACCGACACAAGCTGCTTTTGTGCGGCCGACTTCGGGGTTTCAATCGTGATCTTGAGCGCCCCTTCCAAAAACTCATGATCAAGCGGTAACTCTCTCATCAAAAACGCCTTGGCATGAACGAGTTCATTCCCCTCTTCCATCAACAGCACATGCTGGGTCAGGAAATCATGCAAAATATCGCCCTTCGAGAGCGTTCCATCAAAATTCTGCACATCATAGTGCTTCACCGACAAAAGCTTTCCGCCCCGCACTTGCAACACCACTCCGTGGGCAATCCCCTCTTTTTCCGCAATCGAGAACACATCAAGATCAAGCCGCTGATCCGCATCCACCACCGACTGGGTCTGGGATACGATTTGCACCGCTTGAATCTGATCGCGAATCCGCGCCGCATCCTCGTAGCGTTCCTCTTCTGCGGCAAGTTTCATTTCCTTCTTCAGATCCTTTAGAAATCCTTTGCTCTTTCCCTCCATCACCCCGATCGCGCGCGCAAGCTGTTCGCGATACTGCTCCCGGGTCACCTTCGCAACACAAGGCGCGGAGCACTTCCCCATCTGATGCAGAATGCAGGCGCGCGACCTGTGGGCAAACGTATTCGAATCACAATCCCGAAGTTGAAAGGCTTCGGTCAAAAGCCTCATCACGATGCGGGCTGCAAAGCTGGAGGGAAAGGGACCAAAATAACGCGCATCCTCGCGATTTACCTTTCTGGTCCATTCGATTCGCGGAAACTCCTCACTCAATGAAACGGATAGATAGGGATAATGTTTGTCGTCTTTAAGCCTGATGTTAAAGCGCGGCTTGTAGCGCTTGATCAGCGTGCACTCCAGCACCAGCGCCTCGTTCTCAGTCTCGGTGTGAATCACCTCAAATGCAATGACCTCAGAAAGCATGAGCTCGGTACGAGGATGCTCATGCACGATGGGCTGAAAATAGGAGCTTACGCGCGCACGAAGGCTCTTGGCCTTTCCCACATAGAGGATCTGACCGTCCGGGTTTTTCATCAGATAAACACCCGGCGATGTGGCCAAAGCCTTTGCCTGATCGAGCAATGCGGTTTTCTTATCGGACCTTTTTTCCATACTCAGTTTAGTGCTTTTAGGCTATCTTATCTGACAGCGTATGAACACCCCCGGCACCGCTCTCACCGTTGGAAAAGAACTGGTCTGCTTCTGCACCCGCTGCAAAATGGATCTCGGCCACACCATCATGTCCATGATGGGGGGCATGCCTGCCCGCGTGATTTGCAGGACTTGCAAAAGCGAGCACAACTACAAGCCCAAAAAAGGCGTAAAAGAGCCGGGAGCCATTGCCGCATCCCGTGGCTCACCCGGGACTACCACCCGCGCTCCCCGCGAGTCCAAAGCTGAAAAAACGGTACCCGTAGAGCTAGAATGGATGAAGCAACTGAATTCCAATACCAAGGCCATCCGCCAGTATGCTGCAAACGAGCACTTCCTGGTTGGAGATCGGATCTCGCATCCGACCTTTGGCGAGGGGATCATTCAGAAGCACATTTTCCCGAATAAAATGGAAGTGCTGTTCCGGATGGATCTCAAAACCCTGATTCATGCCCCGAAACCCGCGTGAGCAAGTCCAGGCTCGCGCCTGTTTTGTCCAAACTCCTTAGGCTTCCACTCTGCTAAATTCTGGCGAAAGCGCCTCTCCCTCCCAGCGGGAAACCACAAGCGTCGCGACACAGTTTCCAAGAAGGTTCACCGTGGTTCGTGCCATGTCCATGAACTCATCCACTCCCAAAATGAGTGTGATCCCCTCAAGCGGCAAACCAAAAGCCGTAAGCGTTCCTGAGAGCACCACAAGGCTTGCACGAGGAACGGCTGCAACTCCCTTTGTGGTCAGCATCAGGGTCAGCATCATGGTGACTTGAGTCCAAAGCGAAAGCTCGATCCCGGCTGCTTGGGCAACAAAAACGGAGGCCAATGCGAGATAGAGGGTTGATCCGTCGAGGTTAAAGGAATACCCAAGCGGCAACACAAAACTGGAAATTCGCTTTTTTACTCCCATTTTTTCAAGTGACTCAAGTGCATGGGGAAACGCGCTCTCACTTGAGGTTGTGGCAAATGCAAGCAATAGGGCGGGCCTGATTTCACGCAAAAAACTCATCATGTTCACGCGGGCATAGATCATGGCAGGAACCAGCACCAGAACCACAAAAATGAGAAGCGCAAAATAGAGCGTTCCCACAAGTTTTAGAAGCGGAATCACCACCCCGATTCCATGTTCTGCAACTCCGGTCGCTGCCGCAGCGCCAACGCCAATGGGGGCAAGCCCCATGATGATTCCGGTAAATTTGAACATGATTTCGTTCAATGACTCAGCAAAGGTCACCATCGGGCGGCCTTTCTCGCCTGCAAGCAGGGTTGCGATCCCGAAGATCGTCGAAAAAATCACAATCTGGAGCACATCGCCCTTCACTACAGCTTCTGCAAAATTGGTCGGAAGCAGATGCTCGAAAAACCCCGCAAACGAAAGCTTCGTTTCTTGTGCTTTATTCACAAGATCCGACACCGGAACGATCAGTGAAATTCCATCTCCGGGTCTCAGCCAGTTCACCATGAAGAGTCCCACTACAAGAGCAAGCGTGGTTGCGATCTCAAAGTAAATGATGGCACGGACTCCGGTGCGCCCAAGGCCCTTCACCGATCCAGCAGAGTTGATTCCAAGAACGATGGAGGCAAAAATGAGGGGCGCGATGATGCACTTCACGCCGTTCA
>CANGWP010000080.1 GCA_947457605.1 Bdellovibrionales bacterium
AAGGCTTTGAGCCTCTTTCGGGGATTGCGCAAGAACCGCATCCTCCACCCGGCCCTTTTCAAAAAGACCTGCAAACCAGGCCTCGAGTGCCTCGCGGCCGTCTGCGCGCTCCGGGCGTTCGATTTCCATCAGAACATAATAGTGATGAGCTTCCCGAAACGGAGATGTGAATCCGCGATTCTGAAGGACAACCTCGAGACACTCATTCGAAAGGCACTCAAAGGCATTCAAAACGAATCCGCTCTTTCGCGCTTCCGAAAACAGATCAAACACCGGCCCAAGTCCGGGCAGAGCAAAGAAAAACACATCGCTCTCTTTTGGCAGCGGGGCGAGTTTCAGAATCGCCTCCGTGATCATTCCGAAAATCCCCTCGGTTCCGATGAAGAGCTGGCGAAGATCGACACCCGTATTGTTCTTTTCGAGTGAGCCATTGAGGCGAAGGATTTCGCCTGACATGAGTACCACCGTAAGTCCCAAGACCCAGTTCCGGGTGAGCCCGTAGCGAATGACCTTCACTCCGCCCGCATTGGTGGCGATATTGCCACCGACCGTGGATGAACCTTTCGATGCGAAATCAATCGGCCAGGTAAGGCCCTCGGGTTTCAGATGCTCGTGTACGGCCTCGGTCACCACCCCGGCCTCGACATGAAGAGTGAGTGCCAGCGGATCAAAAGCCCCGATCCTTCGCATCTTGGAGAGGGACACCACACATTCTCCGTTGGCTGCAACGGCTCCTCCCGCAAGGCCGGTACGCCCGCCGGAAGGCACCACTGCTACTCCATTCTCGCTGCAAATCTTAAGAAGTCGGGAAACTTCTTCCGTGGACTCCGGAAAACAGATCACCAAAGGAGCCGGGATGTGGACCTTGGTCCAGTCCCGACCATAAACCGCCAGATCACCTGAATCCGTTGAAAAAAATCCTTCTTTGAATTCCAGCTCGAGCTTTTTGACAAATGGAGTTTCCACTCGGTCATGCTACGCAAAGAAATCTTTGATGAAAAGCCCATTCCCGAATAGGATCTGGGGCATGAAAAAAATCGTCGTGGGAGCCCTGATCCTTGCCCTGATTGGAGGATCGTATTTCTGGTTCAAATCAAAACAGAATTCTCAGAATGGTCCGGAAACTTCCAAGAGCAGCCCGACTGGCGTCAGCACTGACGATCCAACCCCAGAAGCCTCTCCTGAAACCTCTCCTGGAGCCACTCCCGATGCCTCTCCCGCAAACGGGGAATTGCCCTCTGAGACCCCCACCTCTACCGGAACCGGGTCCCCCGGTTCAACTTCTGAGCCGAGTGCAGGTAAGGTCGACATTCAACCCGGGCGTCCCTCGAAGTCGGCCGAGGATGGCGGGGTTGACTGGATTCAAGGATCAATCGGCCTGCGTGGAGATCATGTCCGTGTCGTGGATTCTTTTGTGAGCGCTGTAGAAGAGCGAAATCCCGATAGTCTGACCCGATTTTTTTCTTCCGAAATGAAAGCTCGAAAATCCATCGCAGGCCGCGGAAAACTAAAGGCCTTTATCAAGCAAAGCTTGATGGGAGAAGGCTTCTTTGGCGGACTTACGAATCCCGATGCACGAAAAACCAAGTCCGTTCGCGGGGGAGCGTTTCACCTTACCGTGAAGTTTGAGGTATCGAATCCTCAGAATGATGAAGAGGACATTCCGGTCACGGTCAAGTTTCAGTTTGAGGACATCAATGGAAGCTACGTGATCACCCAGGTTTCTGAGACCCGCGGATAGGATCCGTGGGCCATGGCTTACTCTGCGCTGATTCCTTTTGCAATCTTGTTTATCGCCTTTGCGGGTCTTCGTCTGCCTTTGACCTATTCGAGTTTCATTTCCCTTCTTGTTACAACCTTGCTAAGCCAAACCATCTTCCATGCGTCTCCGGAAGTCTGGAATCAAGCGATTGGAAAAGCGCTTCAAATGATGTTCGAAGTTGGACTCATTCTTCTGGGTGCCTTCTTTTTCCTCGAGGCGGCCAAAAAATCAGGCGTAATCGATTCCCTTGCCCGATTGGTGCGTTCCATTTCACCGGATCGGGCGATTCAGGCGGTTCTCGTGACATTTCCGCTTTCCCTGATGGTGGAAGGATCCAGCGGCTTTGGAACGCCTCTACTCGTCATCGCACCGATTCTGCTGGCACTGGATTTCAAGATTGAACTCTGCGCTCTTTTGCCTTTCGTGAGCTTCATTGTCGGGATTCCCTACGGGGCTCTGGGCACTCCGACCCGACTCGGATTTCCGGGCGCGAATCCAACCGAAGGAACTTTCCTTGCGCTCACTCCCTTTATTTTTCTGACTCCCATCCTCACACTCACTTTGGTTTCCGGGCGTCCTTCCGGAAAAACCCTGGTCTGGAGCCTGTGCCTGAGCCTCGTTTACTTTTTTTCAGGACGGGAATTTTCCCATTCCGGCCCCGAACTTTCCGCACTGGGTCCGGCCTTCGTCACTTTCGCCTTCGGAATCGCAAGCGCTCGAATTGCATTTCGAAACACGAATGACTCTTCCGGGATTGACCTCAAGGGCCTCGGCATCTACGGATTGCTTTTGTCCTCGATGTGGCTTGGAAAGAAACTCCTGATGGACCAACTCATTCCGGGAACCGCAATCCGGATTTTCAACCCGGGCTATGTATTCCTGATTTTTGGAACGCTCCTTGTTCTACTCCATCGCAATCTATCCATGAAAAGAATCCTGAAAGACACGAGGGAACGATCGAAAAGAACCTTGCTTGTGCTCTTCTGCATGACCTTCATCGTTCAACAGCTCCGGGCCAATGGCTCGCTTGAGCTTCTGACCCGATCTCTCCCCACCCTGCTTCTGTCGGAGGGAACTCCATTCCTCGGATGGATTGGAAGCATTTTCATTGGCAATTCCACCATGGCCAATCTACTGCTGTCGAAAGTAGTGGACCCGGTTCACTATGTGCAGATCGCAGCGGGAAGTGCAATCGGAGTCCAACTCTCATTTCAATCCGTGGTGGCCATGAAGAGCATTCTTCATGATCGGCTGAGCGAGAAGAGGATCTTTCTTCTGATTGCGCCCTTGAGTCTGTCATTTCTCCTGATCCTCTGGGTGAGTCTGAAACTCTTATTAGGAGTTGCTCATCTCTCGGCCGATTCGTGAAAAAACATCCCATCCCGTGGTCTCAAAATGCCCCGCCAGCGAAATGGCGCATGCCTTTGCGCAGGAATTCATCCCCACTGCTTTGGGCCAAACACCTGTAAGCATTTGTTATTTAGGCTTTGTGTATTTTGGTGCCGTCATCCACGCCAATGGCACGGAGCTTGTATTTTCTAGGCTCGGGTATGACAAAAAAATCAGGGACGATCATCGATCTGGATTTGGAACGAAAGAAAAGGGGTCTCATTCCCCACGATCCCACCTACCAGATCAAAGTCAATAAAATGGACAAAATGGAGCTTCTCGAAGAGATGGTCCGTTTCAACGACTCCCGTTCAAAGGGAGAAAAAATGAGTCTCGCTTTGATGATCCAAGGAAGGATTCTGTTCAAGGCTCTCGAACTCATGGCTCAGACCCAGGAACTTCGTTTGCTTGCCGGCTCCTATCGGAAACATCTGGAACACGAACTCGATGAAAAGCTGAACGAGATCAAATCCATCTTCGCGCCCAAGGCCCCGCCCTACTGAGCTCCACTCTCGGTGCGACCTTGCTGCAACCAGTTCAACATCCCACGGGCAGCGACCGCCCCTTGGGTGACACTTGCCTGAATCAGGAATCCTCCCGTCGGCGCATCCCAATCGAGCATTTCTCCTCCGCAAAAAAAGCCAGGATGCTTCTTCAACATGAGCTCGGACCCGGGTTCAATGCTGATTTCCTGAAGCTCGACTCCCCCCTTGCTCGAGATTGCCTCAAGCAGAGGTCTTGGCGAAAGCAGCTCTACCGGAAACCGTTTCACAAGTGTGGCCATGGTTTCCAGACTTTCACGCTCGGACGGAGTGGTCTGATGAAAGAGCAAGGAAAGCGCGGTCTCATTGAGCCCGAGAACCTTTTTGATTCTCCGGATCGGAGAAAGATTCTCTCGAACGGATTTCATTTTTTCAAGCACTGCTGAATCACTGAGTCCAGGCTTAAGGTCAAGATGAGCCATGCCGGTTGCTCCATGAAAATAGATCGGGGTGCCCTCCAGTCCATAGCGAGTCACCATGAGTTCGCCCGCTTTGCTTCCCTTCTTCGTCGAGAAAACAATGTTCTTCAGTGGTTTTCCCTCCGACTCGTGAAGAAATGCAAGACTCCAGGCCACCTCAAACCCGACATTGGAGGGGGTGAAGGGATGCACCTTGACCCCGAATCTTTTTCGAAAGACCTCGGGCCAAACGGGCTCACGATCTTCCCAGCTTCCCCCACCCAGAAAAAATCCAACCGCATCAAATCCGGAAAGATCCGTATCCAAGTTGAATTCCTGATTTGGAACGAACTCAACCCCGAGTTCCCTCAGCATGGCAATCCAGGCCCGAAGAAGATTGGAAGCCTTCATTTCGCGCACAAAATATCTCGAAGAGGTGCCAACGAAGGTCTCAAAACCCAAACTCTGAACAAACGAAATCCAATCCTCCGGGGAAAAGATCCGAAAAAAACCTTGCCAAACCGAAGATTCGAGCCCTTCGTAATGATCCACAAACTCCTGGATGGATGCCTGATGGGAAATGTTCAAACCGGAACTTCCCGCAATGAGAAGCTTCCGACCAAAGGATGGCCTGCGCTCAAAAACCTTCACCCCCACCCCTGCCCTGATCAATTGGGTCGCAGCCATGAGCCCCGCGGGCCCGGAACCGAAGATTGCAGTTTTTTTTGGCGAAACCATCGTCTGCAGCATAATATGAGTTCTGCATGAATCCAAATCCCCAATCCGCATCTGTAGTGAAAATGACGGCGCTTTTCGCCCTCCTTTCGCACCTCGAAACAGAGCTGCAGGCATTGATGGCAAGTGCGAAGGCTGCGCACCTTGCCGCAACCCACGAAGAATCGCGGGCCGAGGACAAGCATGACACTTTTGCAATCGAGGCAGGCTATCTTGCCGCAGGCCAAGCCTCGAGGGTTGCCGAACTGAAAAATGCAGTGGAGGAACTTCGACGGGCCCTCGAAAATTCCTCGCACAAGAATCAGATTGAGATTGGCTCGCTTGTGACCCTGAAAGGATCAGGAAAAATTTCCAGGTCCCTTCTTGCCCATCATGGCGGCGGCACTCGCATCACCCTTCAGGAAATCCCCCTCACCATTGTGAGCCCACTCTCTCCTTTGGGTGAAAGTCTGATGGGCCTTACCGTCCATGATGAGTTCGAGGTCGAGTCCAAGTCAGGAATCTCAATTTTCACCGTCATGGAAATCGATTGACCATGGCCAAGCAAAATCCAAAGGAAAGCCAGTGGTATGTTTACCTGATCGAGGCGGAAAATGGCTTTTTATACACCGGCATCACGACCGACCCGGATCGAAGAATCAGCGAACACAAAGACGGAAAAAAGGGCGCAAAGTTCTTCCGTAGGTCTCCGCCAAAACGATTTTTGCTTCAATCCGGGCCATATTCGAGGTCGATTGCATTGAAACTTGAACACCGGATCAAACAATTGAAACGGGAGGAGAAGCTGAAATTGAAGCTTAGACGAAATATCATCCCGCTGCTAGAGTCGGTCTCATGAAATCCGATAATCCTTGTCCTTGCGGCTCCGACCGAACCTTTGGTGAGTGCTGCAAACCCTATCTTTCCGGGACCTCCAGGCCCGATACGGCCGAGAAACTCATGCGATCGCGCTACTCCGCCTATGTGACCGGAAACATCGATCATGTCGAAAGAACCTGCGATCCTGCGGGAAGGGAGTCCTTTGACAAGGATGCTGCACTTGCGTGGGCCAAGGAATCGGAGTGGCTGAGTCTGCAAATCATTGCAACCCGGGATGGAAACCCTGGCGACAAAACCGGAGAAGTGGAATTCAAGGCTCGCTACCGCCGGGGTGGGAAAGAGACCATCCATCACGAGATAAGTCTTTTCACTCTTCTGCCAGGGAAATCGGGGCCGGAGTGGTTTTACTCGGATGGTCGGGACATTCTTCAACCCATTCGCTCGGAACCCAAATCCGGACGAAATGATCCCTGTCCTTGCGGCAGCGGAAGGAAATTCAAGAAGTGCTGTGGCTAATGAAGCGGATTTCGATCCACCCCATACTTCTCACAATACTCTGCCTTGAAACAACCGTGCATGCCTCATCGGTGGATTGGTCCAAATTCAATGATTCGGTCCTGCTCGAAATCACTCGTCCCGCAGGGAATCCCATCGGAAACACCATTTGCACCGGGGTCATCGTGTCGCAGAGGTTGATCCTCACCACAGCCCATTGTGTGAGTGATGCCACAAAAATCAGGATCATCTTTGATGTGGAGAACGGGGCTATCGCCAGACAGACACAACTCTTGGGGCCAGACTCCTGGACACAACATCCGAAGTATGATCCGAAAAAATCCCTTTATGAATTCGACCTCGCGCGAATCCGATTGAAAGAGACAGCTCCACTTTCTCCAAAATTCATTCGGTCCATTCCGAATGCGGTTGCTCTTGCCCCGGGCCGCCGCTTGCAACGAATCGGCGTGGGTCTTCGAAACGGCATCAACTCGAGAAACTTCACGGATCCGAAGTTTTTGTCAGTAGTGGGAAACACCTCTCTTGAAACCGAAGATTCATTCAGTGCATCCGGAGACTCGGGTGGGCCTGTCTACACAGCCTCTTTCCAGCTCATCGGCATTCATTCCACCCGCGATGACCGCGATCACAAGGAAACCGAACGAGGCTATGGACCGTATCTGCCTGCTCTAAAGAAATGGATCTTCTCAAAATGAAATCACCGGTTCTTACTTATGTTCCAGGAAAAGGCGCCACCGAGTTCTTCCTCGCATTCTCAGGCTATCGGGAAGCGGATCACTTTTATCATGAGGAAATCGCGTATACGGTGGCACACGGTGCGAGCCTGACAGGTAGTCCGTCCCTTTGCTTTGTGAAGTCACACGGGATCGCAAAGGCAATGAACAGTGTCATCGCAAGCCTGCATTCTGGAACTTCAGCCCCGATGATGGCCTTCACCTTCGAGGATGAAAGCGGCTCAAGCTCGGATCATCCCTTTCAATCCGCTGCCATGCTCTCCGGGGCTGGCGCAACTGTTCTGCCTTTGAGGGCGGGCTCGCTTTTTTCGGATTTCAAAGCCGCGTTGAATTGCTTCTTTCAGATCAAGCGCCCCGTGTTTTTGTCGATCAAAACCGGCACACTTCCGGATCCAACCGAGATCCAAACCTTTGCGGGCGAAGCACTTGCGCTACTCGCATCGCCGCCCGAGGCCGAGCGCCTGCCACGATACCAGGCACTCTTGAATCCCCTCTTGAGCCCAAGGTTTTCAGCTCCACTTCCGCGAATTCCAAAATGTCCGGACGATCTTCCCCCTCATTTACTTTCCATTGCAAAGGCCTATGAACCCGCAATTGCCGCCATCAAGCCGCTTGAATATTCATGGATCACCGGAGATGCCGGAACCTCCTCGCTTTTTGGACTCCCACCGCATGATTTTGTGAATGTCTGCACTCATATGGGAGGCGCAATTCCTCTGGCGATGGGGGCAGTGCTCGCAGGCAAGCAAGGAGTTCTCGCAGTAACGGGTGATTTTTCGTTTCTTTCCACCGGCGCGCTGGCCCTTGCCGAGGCAAAGCACAGGGGAGTCTCATTTGATGTTCTGATCTTTCAAAACGGGGTCGCCGCGGCTACGGGCGGACAAAGAGTTTCACCCGAAATGCTCGAATCGCAAATTCCGGATGGAGTCGAAGTCCATCGTTTAAACCAAGATCCTGCCCTCCTTTTTGAGCTTTTGAAGAATCCATCCGTATCCAAAACCCAACCCCGGGTGATTCTTTACAAAGTGAGTATTTAGGAACGCAAAAAGAAAACGGGGCCCGAATTTCGGACCCCGCCTTCAGCATCTTTATTTTTTGAATTTAGAGATCAGTAACAGGCCGGACTCTGCTGAGCGAATCGTACCGCTTGATTGTAGTCAGGAGTATTGAAGAGAATTCTTCCTGATCGATCAATCACCCGGAAGAATCGCTGTCCCATGGCATTTCCGCCGCGCATGATCTGACAGCGTCCCACATATCCGCCATTGCCAGGGTAACCGCCGCCATTGCCAGGGTAACCGCCGCCATTGCCAGGGTAACCGCCGCCATTGCCAGGGTAACCGCCGCCATTGCCAGGATAACCGCCGCCATTGCCAGGATAACCGCCGCCATTGCCAGGATAACCGCCGTTATTGCCAGGGTAACCGCCGTTATTTCCAGATTGATTCACGTTGTTCACGATCCCCTGACAAAACCCCATTTGCTGGGACTGCTCCGCAATTCGAAGAGCTTCCGCATATTGAACCGTGTTGCCAAGAATTCGACCGGTTCCATCTTTCACCATGAATACCTGGAATCCGCGCTGATCATAGTAGCTGTTGATCATGCACGGTCCGAGCTGGCCAGGGTAAGGATAACCGCCGCCATTGTTGCCATTCCCACCGGGATAACCGCCACCACCGTTTCCGCCGGGGTATCCTCCTCCACCCGTAGGATACCCCCCAACCCCGCCACAGGATCTCCACTGCAGCTGATACACCACGCCCGAGGAAATATCCGCGGAATCAAGAGTCATCATGGCCTGCTCGTTCATTCCATTGGTCTGAACCGCAATGCTGGTATTGGTTCTGAGATTCACATCTTCTCCGCACGGTGACCAAACATTCGCAGTCGCCATGAGAGTGTTGTTCAGAGTGAAATTTCCATCGGTCGCACCGACGAAGTTCTTGCGATACGCAGGTCCGTTTTGCCCCGCGAAAAAGTACTCGACTTCAAAGCTGGAACTCGCATTGAGCGGAAGCCGGTTGTAACCGCGATAATCGATCTTGATGACCGACACCGAATAGCCTCCGGGCACCGCAACCGGAATCGCAATGTTGCATGCCTTTCGATCGACTGTTTTTCCAGAGAAACCACCCGCCTCTGCCTGGAATCCCCCGAAAAGAATGCTCAAACTCTGCGCATCCGGACTGAGCTGCGCAGACACGGTGCCAAGTGGACAGCCGGTTCCCGCATAGGTCGGTGTGCCCAGCCGGATTTGATCCACCGGAACCTGGGCCAGCGCGCTCCCTGAAAGCAGCAGCAGCGGAGCGAAGAGTTTGAGATGCGAAGAACGATTCATGATTCCCCCTAAGGTGTGGTTACGAAGAAGCGGGTTTCCTTGCCCTTCTTGGGGAATCCCTTTGCGAGCCTTGTGCCAAAAACACGAACCCGATAAATTGAAACTAAATTCATTGATTTTCAAGCACTTGGAAGAATTGCTCTCCCAAGGGGGCAACCCCCAAAGACAAAACGACACCAGAGAGTGCCATGTAAAATTCTCTAACTGGCCTCGTTCGCTGTTGTTGGGTGGTAAAGGTAAAGTCGCCCACCCTTTCAAGAACAGGTACTTACGACTATTCAAGAGAGCCCAGGATGGGCAGCAGCGAAAAGAACAGGATGTTCGAGGAGTAAGTCCCTGTTTTTGGAAGGGGTGAGGAACCTCTTTCTCCATCACCAACAACAGCGAACGAGGCCAGTTTGTATGATACAAGCTGCTTCATCCTTGGGAGGACTTTCATGAAATCAATCCTGATCCTAAGCGCACTTTTCTTGAACACCATCGCCTTTGCCCAAACCGATGCACAGAGCTTCGTTGGATGTGATCCCGCGCCTACTCCACTGATCACTCCCCTGCAGGTGAATGAAAATCAGACCGTGATGGCGACCATTTGTCGTCAGGGCGATGATGTGATTGTCACGACTTCCCATGCGGTTCCAAAATCGAATTTGATCTATTTCGGGGTGAACGCAGGTCTGCCTTTTTTTGGATATGAGCTGACCTACTCCCGCCTAAAGAATGGCAATCTCCACTATCATCTTTCATTTGGTGCAGAAGGCTCGCTCGGAGGCAGCGGGACCGCTCTTCGAGCAGGGTTTCATCCACTGGGCAACGCGTTTTTTATCGGCGGAAAAGCAAGCGTGTTGAATAACGCCCAAGGACTGAATGAGTATCTCCTCGGACCGACCATCGGAGTTTCCGGGGGCCGAAAATTTGTGACAGGTCACATCGGGTTCAGTTTCCTCGGGGATTACAATCCGAAGTATCAGGTCATCAACCCGGTGCCAGAGCTGGTCATGGGCGTACGCCTCAGACTTTTCCGATTCGGAAAGTAAAACTTGAT
>CANGWP010000081.1 GCA_947457605.1 Bdellovibrionales bacterium
ACGCGGCAGACAAACACAGCCGTAAACAGGGTCGTAATGATTCCGATGATCATGGTCACGGCAAACCCTTTCACAGGCCCGGATCCATACATCATCAAAATGATGGCTGCGATCCCATTGGCGACGTTGGCATCCAGAATGGTCTTAAAGGCCTTGTCAAACCCGGCCTCAACCGCGGCACCGATCGGTTTCCCTAGCCCCAGTTCCTCGCGGATCCGTTCATAAATCACGACGTTCGAGTCAACTGCGATTCCCACTGTGAGCGCAATCCCTGCAATGCCGGGGAGCGTGAGGGTCGCCTCAAGCCAAACCAGAATCGCAAGCACCAGGATCACATTCAGAAGGAGCGACGCTACCGCGATCATTCCTGAAATCCGGTAATAGATCGCAGTCAAAAGGAAAACAGCAAGAATGCCAAGCACGCTCGCAAATGCGCCTTTGCTCACGGAGTCCGCACCAAGACTTGGTCCAACCACCCTTTGCTCCATGAGTTCAAGCTGCGCAGGAAGTGCTCCCGCTCGAAGCACGATCGCAAGGTCTTTTGATTCACGCAAAGCTTCATCATACCCGCCACGGCCCGTGGTAATCACCCCTCTTGCGCCAATCTTGGAATTGATGTTCGGCGCTGAGTGGACGATTCCATCCAGTACAATTGCAAGACGCTTGCCCACGTTTTCGCCCGTGAGCTTTTCAAAGGTGATGGCACCTTTTGGATTCAGTTCAAATGCCACTTCCGGTCGCTGGGACTCCTGGTTGAAGCTCACCTGAGCATCCTGCAGATCATTCCCGGTCACTTCGGCCTTTGATTTCAAAAGAAGAGGAACCCGGGAAAGCTCGGACTTCTCAAATGCAATCTCGGAGCCTTCCGGAATCTTTCCTTTGGCGGCTTCATTGATCTGTTTCACATAATCCGAAAATTTTCCTTCGGTCCCCTCTTTAAAGGAAATGTTTCTTTCCTTCTCGATCTGGGAAATCAGCTCAGGAAGCATGACAGTCTTCAATGATTCTTCGTCCACCATCTTGAACTCGAGCTTTGCGGTTCTTCCAATCAGATCTTTGGCACGATCGACGTCCTTGATTCCAGGAAGTTCCACCACCACTCGGTCCGAGCCCTGGGAAGAAATCTGAGGCTCCGCGACACCGAATTCGTCAATCCGGTTCCGGATGACTTCGATGCTTTGGTTCACGGTCTTATCCCGGATGTCGTTCCGATAGTCATTGCTCAACCCGAACTCAAGATTCTCTCCCTTGTCTTCGGTGAGACGAAGATTGGGAAAATCCTTGTTCACGAGTTCAACTGCATCTTTTTTCTGGATTGCGCCGATCCGGATCTGGATCCGAGGGTCATCCTGAGGAACCCCTTCAAGCCGGATCTTGGATTCAAGAGCGATGATGTTTTTGTCTTTGAAACGATCGATCAAGGAGCTCATCTGACGGTCTGTGACCTCCTTGAACACCTTATTGAAGTCAACTCCCATTACAAGATACAGACCGCCCTGGAGGTCTAGCCCCAAGTTGATCTTTTTAGAGAATGGAAGCTTCTCCGGATTCATCCGGGAGAAGGTGGGGAGCACCATCAAGCCCGAAATCAGGGTCACCACCATCAAAAAGGAAAATTTAAACCACCATTTATGATTCATGCTCTCTCCCACAAAAAGCTTGAAAGGTACCTCGTGATCAAGCGTTGGTCTGAATATCTTTAATCGGGCCCTTTACGACCTGATTTACCTGACTTTTTAAAACTTTGAGTTGAACATTCTTGGAAACCTCGAGGGTAACCACTTTTTCACTCATTCCTGCGATCGTTCCGATGATTCCTGCAGAAGTCACCACTTCATCTCCGTTTTTAAGGCCGGAAATCAGGGATTGGTGCTCTTTCATGCGTTTTTGCTGGGGACGGATCATTAGAAAATACATCGCACCGAACATCACCAACATGAAGGGAAGCATTCCAAAAACACTCGGCTGTTGAGGAGCGGCCGGAGCACCAGACGCCGCCGCTGTGCCTACTGCGGCTGTCTGAGCAGGCGCGCTTTGGCCAGGGGCAAAAACAGGAGGCGCTCCCGCAGGAGTAACCTCGTCCGCAGAAAAGGACGTTGCTCCGGAAAGAACGAAAAGAACAGCAATCATCAGAGTCAAAATCAAAGTTTTCTTCATGATCCTAGGACGGTAACTGCTTGACCTTGAATTGGGAATAGAAATTTTGAGCCCAAGAGTCAAATCGTCCTTCCAGGATTGCGGCTCTCATTTGCTTCATCAGGTTCAAGTAAAAATGTAGATTGTGAATGGTATTCAAACGCGCGGAAAGCATCTCTCCGGCCACAAAGAGATGCCGAAGATAGGCCTTCGAATATTGAGTGCAGGTTTCACAGGAACAATTCGGATCCAATGGACTTTCATCATCCATATACCTGGCATTCTTGATATTCACCCTTCCTCGAGAAGTGAATAGCTGACCATTTCTGGCGTTTCGGGTTGGCATCACACAATCAAACATGTCCACCCCTGCCCTCACTGCCTCAATCAGATCCTCCGGACGTCCGACCCCCATCAAATATCTTGGTTTTTCTCGAGGCATCCTCGGCGCAACCTCGTGAACCACCCGATGCATCATCTCCATGGGCTCCCCGATCGCAAAGCCCCCCAAGGCAAATCCATCAAACGGAAGGTCTCCCAAATCCCGAATCGACTGAAGCCTGAGCCCCGCATCCAGGCCCCCTTGAAATATCCCAAACCTCGCCTGATGATCCTTGAGTGGAACCTCAAGCCCTCTTTTGGCCCAGGCCAGAGTTCTTCTCATCGCATCTTTCACGAAGTCCGGAGTTGCGGGAAAAGGAGGACATTGGTCAAACGCCATTACGATGTTTGAGCCAAGGGCCTTTTGGATCTCCATCGACAGCTCGGGGGTAAACAGGTGTCGGGAGCCATCGAGATGGGATTGAAATTGAACCCCCTCCTCTGTGATTTTATTCAGGCCAGACAGAGAAAAAACCTGAAAACCCCCGCTATCCGTTAAGATGGGTCCATCCCAATTCATGAACTTCTGAAGCTCGCCCAGCCGCTCCACCCGATCGTGACCGGGTCTCAAATAAAGATGATAGGTATTCCCTAAAATAATCTGAGCGTTCATTTCCCGGAGCTCTCGCGTGGAGATCGACTTCACCGACCCAACCGTGCCTACCGGCATGAACGTGGGAGTCTCAATCTCAAAATAATCGGAGTCAAATCCACTCGCCCCCTCGGATCCCGGATTTCCTCCGGCGGCCATCGCCCGTCTTCCCAGCATTCTTGCATAAGGATGCTTTTTTAGAAAGAGCCGGCCCGCTCGCGCCCTTGGCACACCTTCCCCATCAAACTCGTCTCGATCAATTTCAAAGCGGAGCACTCCATTATTCATGAGGCATAATCCTGACACGAATTCAGGCAATCGTCAAAACACGGTCTCCACCTCACCAGCCTTCCCGAAAAAATTTGTATAAATGACATTGCCCCACGCAAAAAATCGGGTAAGATAAATTCATGAGCCAGAAGGGAATTCAAAAGAATATCGGCGAGATGCTGCCCCCGGGAACTGAAGCCAGCAAGATACTGCGGGAGCAACTCCACCCTCGCCTCTCGCACGGAGGAAAGGAGTCGCGTGGAAAACGAAAAACCAAGCGCCCCTTTGTTTTGCAAGCCCCGATTCATCTTGTGCTTGCCTCAGACCGCGCAAAAGGGGTCTGGGCCCTCAGTCACCGAAAGAACGTCGCAAAGGTGAGCTCCATGATTTATGTGTATGGGGCTCGATTCAAAATTCGGATTTACAGAGCATCGATCGAGGGGGGAGAGATTCATCTGCTGGTCAAAGTGTTTGACCGAAAGAATCTTGCAGATTTCCTTCGCGTACTTGCCGGACGGGTTGCAATTCTGATTACGGGTGCCCGAAAACACCAAAAAAAGGTGGGGAAATTCTGGCGAGACCTCTGTTGGTCAAAGCTCATCAATTGGGGGGCGGAGTTTTTCGGAGTAAGGAGCTTTATTGCAGGAATCGACAATTCCAAATTGAAATCGATCCACCCTCCAAACCATTCTTTTGGAAACCCCGCTCCTAGCGATGGGGTTCCGTAGAACGGGGGGCACGAGATCTCCCTTTCAGAGGCTCTCCCGCCGAGGCAGGAGTACGGTTGAATGACCTCACTAGTATTCCATAAAACGGGTGTTCGGAATCAATCTCGTATTTTGCGATTACCTTGGAAAATTCCTGATCTGGATTCAGATTGAATTCCCTTACAATCAAATCCTGAACCATCATTCTTGCGAAATCATTGGCAACTGCTGCGTCTGAAAAAAGCCGAAGAATCGCAGACCGCTCGGATCGATAAGCTTCCCCCTTCAACGGACGAAGGATCATGTCTTGCATTTTAAGAAAAACCTCTAGATTCGCTCCCTGAAGCTTTTTGGAATATTCCAATCGCATGTCTCTTAACTCTTGATCACTTGCGATTGGTTCAAAATCCCCCAATTGAAGCGAGACTCCGAACCTGATGAAACGAATCTCCGCTGTGTCTCCAAACGCATCGATGAGCTTTCGATCCATCTGGTGCTTGGGGAGAGCATTCAATTGCAAATCCAATTTTGCTCCAAGCATTGAGTCTTTCATTTCCGACCCAACCGGCGCCCTTCTCATGTCCATCAGCCCGTAGAGCTTGGACCCGTGATTTCGAATCCGCTCTCGACGGACGATGCCCTTCCGAGGCTCAAGTTCATTCAACAGCTGCGCTGTTGACTTCACCAGTTCACCAGTTTGAGGACCTGGCTCGAGAGGTCTGAGCAAAACAAATCCCACAGCTCCCAAAAAGAAGCCTACTGCGATCAACGATGAAATCAACGCACGAGAGCCCATACCCTATCCACCGGATCGGCAAGAGGGCAGAAATTCTTGACGCCCGGATCACTAATTTTCGCTACCTTTCGGCTGGTGCCAGAACAAAAAACAGCCGTCCGGTTCGATCCGTACGCCCTGCTGCCACCTCGGCATATGGGCCCTCTCCCCAAAACACATCCACCCGGCCGGGAGTCTTGATCGCACCCCCCGTGTCTTGAGCTACCACGAATTGGGCAAACTGCTTCCAACTGATCGCCTGATCGCCCACGACTTGATCCGGTCGCTCTGTTTGAATCAAACCAACAGCCCCCATCGGAAAAACAGTGCGGTCCACGGCTATGGAGTGTTTCGGAGTCAGAACCACACTCGAATATCCGAACGGTCCCTCCGCGTCCGTCTTGAAAAAAACATAACTCTGATTTTGATTCGCAAAAAAAGACCAGGCTTCCGGGTGAATCAAGGTGAAGTAGCGCTTGATCCCTTGCAAATTGATAAACTCCTCGTCAATGCCGGAAAGCCTCATCGCACGCCCGAGCGAGGAATAGGGGCGTCCGTTCTCGGATGCATAATTCACAATCTGACGCCGGAATCCACCGCCATCCGTGGAAATCAAAAGCGCGCCAGATCCCTGAACCTGGAGAATGTACGGGTCTACGGGATTGTCGAGGTATGCGATCTCAAGCCCCCTTCCCCGAAGAGCACCGCCATCCTCGATTTGCGCCCGAGTAAAATAGGGGCGAACCAAATCAGGGGGAGTTCGATAAACCGGATACTTGAAGATTTCATCAGGCAAAAGTTTCGCGCGATAGACCGGGAAATAGTACCCCGTAAACTGAACCTCATGGGTATCGGGCTTGCCGGTGGATTCAAACCACTGCAGCTCACGCCTGGCTTTTCCAAACACCTCATTCAGGGAGAGGCCCCTTGCAAGCTCCCGCAAGAACCATTGCACGGTATCCCGGCACCAACGTTCTTTCGATACGGTCTCGCCAGCAAAACTCCAAGAATTCGGAAGGCCGGAACACAGCGGTAACTGGCGACGAAGCGCCTCTTGAAACAATTCCCTTGAACCTGCCTCCGGAGATCCAAGAGCAGAATCATCAATTCGGATTTCAGGAACCTCATCCGGGGAAAGTCGTCGAAGAGAATTCCCGTAAGCGAGTGCAGAAAAAGATAGAACTCCGAATAAACTGAAAAGAATGAACCTGGATTGAACCCTATTTCGCATGAATCCCTCAATTCCAACGACCCGATGCTAATGAAAGACCTGAGATCTGTCTAGATTCTGAACAGGCTGTCTATGAAATTACCCCATCTGCACTCCCCGCTCCTTCCCCGCACTCCCAGCGGTGCTCCCGGGACCAAGAATGAGCTCTGGATTTCTAGCATCATTTCAAATCTTTAGAGAAAAATGCTCAAGCACAAAATCACAGGACCAATCTTCTCTACTTCTGGCTCGAGCTTTGCACTTGTGAGGCCGCAGGCAAAATCCAAAAAGCCGGCAAAATCATCTCTCTCTCTCTCAACCGGCCTGCGATCCTTTCGTAGGCCGGGTTTTTTATTTGTAACTCCCAAAGATCGTCTATACTGCGCCTTATGCTCCACCCCTATCTTGGCATCGACATCGGTGGCACGAAGACCGAAGTAAGCCTCTTGTCCCTTGGATCCCCCCAGACCTTTGAGGATTACACGCTTCTCTCCCGAAAAAGATGCCCCACTGATCGACATCACGGTCTTCCGTCTTTTCTTAGGAACCTGAATGCGCTGATCGAGGAAACCGTCCGGGATGCGAACGTTTCTTTGGGTTCCCTGAAAGGGATAGGCGTTGGTCTGCCCGGCTCCATTCACCCTGAAATTCAAACCATGGTTCAGGGGAGCATTCCCTTTTTCAAATCCATCGACCTAAGGGCCGAGTTCAAGAACGCTCTTTCTTTTGAGGGCCCGATGATTTTTGAGAACGATGCAAATTGCTTTGCACTCGCAGAAGCAAACTTCGGCACTGGTCGTACCTGGGCAACCCAAAATCAAATCCACCCTGCCAACCTCTGCCTCATTGGAATCACCCTGGGAACCGGGGTGGGAGGTGGAATTGTCATGAATGGAGAATTGATCCGGGGACGCCGCGGGGGAGCCGGTGAAATCGGGCACATGAGCCTGCGTCCCGCTGATCGTCAGTGTTATTGCGGAAAATCGGGATGTGCGGAGCAGTTCTTGTCCGGCCCGGGTCTTGAGCATGCCTATCAGTCCCGCGCACGCCCGGATTCCTCAGTCTCGGGCAAGCAAATCTTCGCTCGATCCCGCACGAACGATCCGTTTGCCCTCGCATCGATAGAAGCCTACAAAGACGATCTTCTGCAGTTTTTATCAAACCTCTCAAACCTGCTCGATCCCCACATCATGGTTCTTGGGGGCGGAATCAGCTTGGAAGATCAGATCTACGAAGGCATCGAGACAAGGCTTAGTGAGGGCTGCTTTTTGACCTCGGACCCCCCGGCTGTGCTCAAGAACTCTCTTGGGGATGCGGCAGGCGCATTGGGAGCAGCCTATCTTGCATTTCTTGAAGCACAATCCTTGAAAGGAAGCATGTGAGCACTCGAAAAATCCATCAAGCCCCGACCTTTCAGGAGATTCAGGCTCCAAAGGAGCTTGATCGAATCATTCTTGAGATCAAAAAATTCAAGCCGGCGGTGGAGGTGAGCGTTGAACATCACCCCTTCATCGCTCGGGGGAAGATCATCGACTGGAACACTGAAAAAAAACTACTGACCGTCCAGTGGAAGACCGTTCCTGATGAATTCAAAGATGCCTCGGCACTGAGAACCGGCCTTCGCGCTTTTTTCAAGGCATCCCTGTTTTCCACGCAACTCCTCTTCAAGTGCGAACTCATTCGAAGACTCCCCGATGGCACCTACCACTACCGGATTCCTTTGAGATACTATCAAAACCAGAAAAGAACCGCCCTTCGAGTTCCTCTGGCCTCAGGGGCTAGCACGATCCGCAGCCCGAAGGGGACTTTCCCCATCCTGGACTTGAGCACAGCCGGAGCAAAGATCTCGATTCCACTCTCTGAATCCAAAAAAATTCATGCGATCGAAAAGTGCACTCTCGTATTGGGCGGAAAAAAGATCACGCCTCCGGCATTTGGAATCACCATCACCAGTCGCGGGGACGATTTTGCGGGCTGCCGTTTCCACGGTCTGAATGAGGGGATTCATGTTGAGATCAAACAGTTTTTGATGGAAGCGCTCCATGACTATTTCAAAAAGGGACCCTCAAAATGATTCAAGACCCTCATACCTGGCTTTATCCTCCCATTGAACCCTATCATTCCGCCCGTCTTGAGGTCGGCGACGGACACTCTCTTTATTTTGAAGAGTGTGGAAACCAAAAGGGCAAACCCGTCGTGTTTGTCCACGGCGGCCCGGGAGGCGGGACTTCAGCAGATGATCGGAGATTTTTTGATCCAGACCGGTATCGAATCATTCTCTTTCATCAAAGAGGTGCCGGCAATTCAACTCCTGCCGCCTCTCTTCATGAAAATACGACCTGGAAGTTGATCGAAGACATGGAAAAACTGAGAGAGCATCTCGGGATTCACGCATGGCAGGTCTTCGGCGGGTCCTGGGGGAGTACGCTTTCCCTGGCGTATGCGATTTTGCATCCGAAAAGAGTTACCGAACTGGTGCTTCGGGGAATCTTCATGATCCGCAAAAAGGAGATCGACTGGTTTTACCAGGAGGGCGCCAGTTCCATTTTTCCAGATGTGTGGGCACAGTATCGCGATCACATTCCCGAGAACGAACGACATGACTTCGTAAAAGCCTATTACAAACGCCTCACCCACGAGGATGAATCCGTTCGCATGGAGGCTGCCATCCCCTGGACGACCTGGGAAATGGCAACGGCCCGACTGTATACGTCGCCTGAAACCCTGAAATCCCTGGTGAGCCCCGAGTTTGCAATCAAGTTTGCTCGAATTGAATGTCATTACTTTACCCACAAGGGATTTTTCGAGCATGAGAATTGGATCCTTGATCATCTTGATAAGATCCGAAAGATCCCTACCGTCATCGTTCAAGGAAGATACGATGTGGTCTGCCCTGCGACCACTGCGTGGGATCTCCATCTGGCATGGCCTGAGGCGAAGTTTCTCATGATCCCGGATGCGGGGCACTCCTCGAGGGAGCCGGGCATCTCAAGAGCCCTGGTTGCCGCAACTGATGGGTTTTCGGGGAAAAAAGCGCAATAAAATCAAGCTTGCCGAATTGAACAAAACCGGCTAAAACCAAGGACTCATTTCCATTCCGGCTCGGTAGCTCAGTTGGTTAGAGCACCGCATTCATAACGCGGGGGTCGGCAGTTCAAGTCTGCCCCGAGCCACCATTTCGCCTCACCTCTTCCCGATTTTATTTCATCTCGCATCGGTCTCACTCACTCGAAGTATTACCCATACATCTCACTCGTTCGCCTCACTCGATTTTCTAAAATCGGGAAGATGTGGGCGAAATCATGGGTGCGAGGGGCAGACTTGAACGAGAATTTTCGGCTGCGAACGAGCACTGCTCGGTTCGCGGCAAGTCGCACACGATGTGCGACTTAGGAAATTGTCCATGCGGAGGTTCCGAGCAGGAGCGAGGAGCCGAACGCCAAGTCTGCCCCGAGCCACCATTTCCCCTCACCTCTCCCCGAAGGGGCCGGTTGAATTCCTCAAAGCCTGCTTTCAACGTCCAAACGAAACAGAAAAGAAGTGAATGGCAGGATAACTTGCAAGCCAGATCCAAAAAAACCGGTTGAGTCCGAACAAAAGAAATACCCCAAAGTGAAACATCAGACCCAAACCAAGAAAAAACCGGCAGGTCCCCGCGGAAAAAAGCGATAGTGGAAAAAGGATTTCAAAACCGACCACCCCGATCGAAACCACGCGCAAAACGGATGAACGCTGTTGCAACCATCCATTCAACCCAAATGCGGAGACTCTTGTGTTGCGCAAGAATCCGGCCAATGAGGTCCCGCTCCACCACGAGGGATTCCTGGCCTTCCTGATTCCTGACAAAAAATACGAAAGCACTCCTTGAACTCCAATCCAGTAAAGCGCTCCCCGAATGAGGACCTGATTGTCCCTCGCAAGCGATCCAAGGGCCAGGGGAATCAAGATCACCTGGGTCATGGAGTCACTGCCTCCATTCGAAGATCCGAGAAAACGAACCGATCTGAGCCAGATTGCAAGAACGAGAAGAGCCCACACCAGGGGAGCGGATGAAAAGAATGCAAGGGACAAAATCAGAATGATTCTGGCAACGGAATTCGACAAAAGGGAAAGAGGCAAAAAACCACCGAAAAAATCAA
>CANGWP010000082.1 GCA_947457605.1 Bdellovibrionales bacterium
AAAAAAGCCCGGTGAACATTTCACCGGGCTTTTTTCATTTCCAATCCTCCGCGCTCAAGGGAGGTAACCCTTTTGACGCCCGGGCAATCGCACAGCGGGGGTTTTCCACTCCGGTTTCATAGGAAGCTTCAAAATCCCGACAAGGACTTGGACGATCCTCATAGATTCCACAATTCACACGACCTCCCACTTCTCCCTGAAGCGCGACACACCGTGGGGATACCGGAGAATCCGTTCCCCTCATGTAACTCCTGTGAGCATTGAGCTTTTCCGTAAATTTTTCCGGAACCGGCTCCGCCCAGTAAAAGGAAACACGAAAATGAGCGCAGCAGGCTCCGCACTGAAGACAGGGATGGGTGCGCTCCATTCATCGACTCCGATGATAAGATCCCGCAACGTCCTGAATGGTGAAAAGGGAATGAAACTCCACACCAAGACTTTTGAATTTCTCGCGCCCACCCGCCTCACGATCCACAAGGGACAGCACATGGGTTGGTTTGAATCCTTCGTTCCGTAAAATATCGATAGCCTTGACCGCGGAGGCCCCCGTCGTCACCACGTCTTCGAGCACAAGGAATCGCGCGCCCTGCTTGAAGTTCTCGACCCCTTCGATGAATCTTGAGGTGCCATGTTTCTTGGGTTCCTTGCGGATCATGGTAGCCGGTATGGAAATGCCTTTTCGAAACGCGATCAGAGAGAGCGCCATCACGAGAGGATCCGCGCCAAGAGTCAATCCCCCTACCCCCTCAAACGAGAGATTCTCTTTCAGGATCCATTCGACTCCGAGGCTTCCAAAAAGCGTTGCACCCTCCGGATGAAGGATCGTGGGCTTAAGATCAATATAGAACGGACTTTTTTGGCCCGAAGAAAGCGTGAAATCGCCTTCGCGGTAACTCAAGCTTGAAATCATCGACAAGAGCGCGTCTCTCACGATCCGACTCCGGTCCGCACCCACGTGATGAGGTCCTGGAAAACCTGCTCTTTTACTGTTTCATTGAAAATCTCATGATAGAGCCCCGGGTAGACAATCTTGGTTTTGTGGGGATGAGAGAGTTTCTCAAAAACCTTTTCACTTGCCGGAGTGCTTACCACCTGATCATCTCCTGCCAACTGAAACAGCACACGGGTCGTTGAGGGAATGCGGATTTCAGTCTCCCGAATTCGTTCCATCGCATCGACAAAATCAAGATAGAATCTCGGAGTGGCTTTCGTATGATGAAGGCTGTCCCGCTTGATGGCCGCAGCAACCGCGGGATCATGACTCATGAGCCCGGCATTGAGCCCGGTTCCCATTTGGAGTGATCCCCAAACCCTGGAGAGAATTCGAGCAGCCACTTCTTTTACGACTGGGACTTCGACCGTAAGCCCCACACAGGGTGAAGACAGGATGAAATTCCGGATCCCCAGATCCTGAGACTCTTGAAGAGCAAGTAGACTGACCGCTCCACCCATACTGTGAGCAAACCAATCCACCACACCCCCTTCTCCCACGCTTGTTCTAAGGGCGCTCCACGCAAGAAGAGCATCATCAACATACTCTGAAAAGGAGTCCACATGTCCACGAATTCCCTCACTCCGGCCATGCCCCCGAAGATCTGGCGCAAGAAAAAGGTCGTACTCATCTTTCAAATAATGGGGAAAGTGCTGATACCGTCCACCATGCTCTCCCTGCCCGTGCAGAACCAGCAAGGCACGTTTCGGCGCAACTCCACGCTTTCGAAACCAATTGAAGAAAATGGAGTGTTCCCCGTCCGTGGATTGCGCCACCTGGGTTTGATACTCAAACGAAAACGGGATGCCGGGAAACCCCTCGGGGATGATCATGAAACGTATCTTTCAATCGATGCACGCGCTTCTTCGTTGATCTCGGTAAAACGAAATGAAAATCCACGCTTGTCTTCAAGAATGCGAACGATCACACCGTGTGCGACAAATGGTTTTAGTCCGGTGGACCCCGGAGGCATCACATTCAACCGGATCTTTTCCCCGGTGGAACCCGGTAGCGCATCCGTCAAAACCTGCATGCCGCCAATGCTGATGTCCCGGCACACACCCGATGAAATTTCTTTTTGATTGGTAAGATAAATCTGAGCCACCAGGGGCTTGCGTGGCGCCGATCTTCTCTCTGATGGTTTTGCCTGAACCTGGGCCTGAACCTGGGCCTGAGCCGCAGCACCGGTCGAGAACTCAGGAACCTCGTGAATCGGCTTCCAATCACTGAATGCCTCCTGCCACACAAATGCACCTGCCATCACCTGTCCGACCTGAATCAACCGCTTGAGCTCTGCCTCGGGATAGGGACCGGTCTGGGTTTCATTCTGGAACAGAAACCATTTCACTGCAGGAGAGATGGCCTTCGGCGGAGGCGGCGGTGCGGCCACTTTTGGCTTTGGCTTCGGTGCCTCGGGCTGAAGCATCTTGAAAAGGGGATGATCACAAATGCGCATCCATTGCCCTTCGGCTTCCCGATAGCAATGATCCACCCAACTCACTTCCTTGTTTTGAAGTTTTTCGTAAACTTCGGAAGGGCGGAACGGTCCCACGTACCCTTCGCCCTCGGCTAAAAACAGATTGGGTTCATTTGAATTGAATTCGATTTGCATCGTGTTCTCCATTCTAATCACTTACTCGCATTCGTGTACGCAAACGGATATTTGATACTGACGGGCACATTGCCTGCAGGTTGTGGGAACTGGATCCTGGAAATCACATCCAGCACACACTTCTCGACTCCCGCACTGTCCATGGAACTTGTGGCGATCGACAACTGGGAAGCGCGTCCGGATCCACCGATCACGAATGCGGTGACGATCTTGCCCGCAAGATTCGGATGGCCTGCGTTGACTTCCCGCTCATAACAATACCGGAATTCATCCCGATGAGCCCTGATGGCAGCATCAATCGCATCCCGATCAATTGAGCCGATCACGACCGTCTCTTTGCCACCTCCGACATTGAGATCCATCCGGACTTTATCTCCGATGATCCCCTTGCCGGTCCCTTCAGGCCCAAGTCCGGTTCCGATCTTTCCACCACCACGGCCTGTCTTTCCAGTTCCACCCAGAAGCGTGTCGGCATCACCACCACCTCCGCTGCCGCCTCCTTGCAGGGCAGCTCCACCCGCACCTGCGGTCGGGAAGCCTCCAAACCCTTGAATCTTGGAACCGGGAGCCCCGAGCTTTTGCCCGGATGCACCCATCAGGCTCAGGATCTTGTCCGTGGCACCTTTCATCATCTGAACGGTTCCATTGTCAGCAGCCTGGGAAACAGCTCCACCCCTTCCATCCCCCGGATTCGGAGAAGCGCGTTTTGCCTCGGTTTGCTTGGTCGCACTCTTCGGCGCGGTCTTCGAACCACGGGATCCTTCGGCTCCCATTGCCCTTGCGCCTTCCCCTTCTTTCGCCTTGTCCTGGGCGGCTTGCTTCTTGCCCGGTTGAATCGACTTCACCTGGGCCTCTTTGCCGTCCTTCTCTTTGGGTTTCGTGAAATCAATCTCCGCCTTCTTGGGCGGTTCCATCTTCTTCACATCTTCCCCGGACTTCTTTTGCAAAGGTGTCGGACGTTTGATGGAATACTTTTCGGGGTGATAAAGCACCCTGGCAACCTCTGGAGGAAGATCCAGCGTTTCCGGGGGTGCAACATCCACCTTGCTTACTGCGAACAAAATCAACGCCGTGAACGCAAGCGATATCAAAAGAGTCCGCCCAAGGAAAGGATCCGTGACGATTTCCGCTTTCCGGGTGAGCTCTGGCGGTGCAACGGTCCGACTCAGATAGAACGCTAAAAGTCCGATCTGGATCTTCACAAAGTCATTCTCCCCGACCACAACTGTGGCTCGACCCGTGCCGTGCCCCTTTGAACTCAAATAATCCGCAACCAAGTGCAGTTTTCCGTCCAGGTAAAGCACTCCCTTCATGGAAGCATCGAGGCTGAGAATCCACTGCCCTCCCTGCTTGGTCACAAAATTCCAGGCTCCATTTTTTGAAAACTCCTTGGGAATCTGGAAATCCTCACGGCCGCTTGATCCCAATGTGACCGCCTCTTCCGAAAGGAAATGCCTGACATTGAGAATCACACCATTCCACGAAGAGACCACTTCGAGGGCATCTTTGCTTGAAGGGCGATAGTCGAAAATCGGAGTCACCGTCGCAGGATCAATCAACAAAAGCGCCTGGTCCGGAAGTCGCTTCTCGGCTTCAGGCTTCCGAAAACCAAAGCGGATCATCGCATCGCCGATCTGGATGAGATCTCCGGATCGAAGGAGATCGTTCACCAGGGGCTTTCCGTTCACAATGATTCCGGTGGGACTGGCAAGGTCGATCAGACGGGCCTCGCAGGCCGCCTCGGTCTCACCCCATTTGATCTCAAGCAGCGCATGAATCGGGGAAACCGCTCCACCACTCAACTTCACATCGGCGGATTCGACACTTCCAAACACAACCCGGTCCTTGGCAACGAGAAGGGTTTGCTTTTTCCCGGCTTGATCCACCTCAAAAAGAGCTCTCAGCTTTGATGTCTTCGCGGCCTTGATTTCGGTAATCGCTTCCATATCCTCGCTCCCTTAATTGCTCTGAATCGAATCTCTCAGCATCTCGCGCCTGAAATTCACACGCCGTTTGGTCAAGGAGTCAAACCGCTCCTGATTCCGATTCCGAAAATAAAACTCGCCCGGGGTCTTGAGCTCGCCTTCGAGGCTGAGGCCCTCGAAATCAATCGTCTGATTTTCGGGGTAAATCACCTTCTTCCCCGGCTCTTTGGCTGGAGTCCCTTTTGAATCCGAAGCATCCGCAGCCGCTGAACGAAGGGTGAACATCGATACGATTGCGAGCAAAAAAAGCACTTTCATAACTGACACCTCTGCTTCATCCGATTCACGGAAACCCTTTCAAACCCCTTGAGATCTGCACCCCCTGAAATTTCACCGAGCAGCGAAAGACAGCTCTCTCCCTTGGCCATGGAGGCCTCCCGGAATTTGCGGGTAAATCTTTCCGCCTTCAGTCCCAGTGAGTCCGCTTTCTTGGAGTTCACACTGGTTTCCGTTTTCTTTCCGAGCCCCCAATAGCTGACCGCAAGTTCGTCATAAACCTCTGCGATCCGCACTTTGCGGGAGACGTTCTGAAGATGAGGAAGCGCAAGACTGTAAAGTCGGTAGTAATTGAAGATATGTCCGAGATTGAAGAGCGCGGCAGAATTGCCTGGCTCCACTTTCAATGCCATCCTCAGTAAATTGACTGCCTCGTTTGCTGCAACCCAACTCTCAATTCCAAGGTCACTGAGCAGCACCACCGCACGGTTGTTCTGGGCATCCGCATATCTCGTTTTCAATGCCAGAGACCGGTCATAGGCAACCAGCGAAAGCCCTGGCTTGCCCTGTCCCCAGAGAAGGTTTCCATAATCAATCCACGCAAGGGCATCGTCACGATTCTTAAGAAGCGTGTCGCGGACTTTCTTCAGGGATTCCTCGCGGCCGGGCTTTCCACCATCCGGATCCATCCCGATGAGCTTGATTCCGCTCCGCGCCCCTTGGGAATGCTTCATTCCGCCAATTCCCGCATCCACCAGGCGATCCTGAAGAATGGGGAGTGCGGGTGATAGAACCTGCTCTTTTTGAGCCTTTTGATACGACCCCTTTGCCAGATCAATCGCTTGTTTGTTGAAACCGGCAACCAGCTCCATCATCCCTTTTTTCAATTCAGGGTTAGCCCTGGAATCGGAGAGAACATTTTCAACATCGGTCGACAACTCCAGCGCCATGTCGCCGATGCGTTCGGTTGCTGCGATCCCCCAAGGGCCTTCCAGCGCAGAGGCTTTCTGGTATTCCGCAAGCACCGGGCCGATCTCAGAGATCCTCGACTCATAGGCCCGCTTCAGCCTTTCCTCGGGAAACTCCAGAGGTTCCCGCTTCATTTCCTTTTCTGCAAGTTGAGCCAATCTGAACTGGGCGTATGCTTTGTAGAGCGACTTTCCGGATGGTCCTGAACGAATCGCGACAACGGACTCGAACTTTTCACGAGCGGGTTTCAGATCCTGTTGAGAGAGGTAAAAATTTCCAAGCTGGCAAAGGCATTCCGCTTTGAGCGAACCATTCATTTCCGCGCACTCTTTCCAGTTTTGAAGAATTCCCGCATCATCCCGATCATCAATCGAGATTAAGGCAATCTTCTTGAAAATCGCGGCCCGCTCTTCGTCACTCTGAGCCAAAGCCAAAACCTGACGCAGCACCTGGATCGCCTTTTTGTATTGAATTGCTCCATTGAAAAGGTCAGCACTCACATAAAAACTGGCACGGTCATAAAACAGCTTCCCGATTCCAAGAAACATCTCTGCGGAATCCGAATAAAGCCCCCGAATGAAGAGCTTTGTGGCTTCCGTTTTGACGGATTTTTCAATCAGTGCGCTTTTCGGATATCTTGCTCTCCACTCTTTCATGACCCGAATCACCTGCTCCGAGTCGCCTTGCTGGGCATAAGACCCAAGCGCACCTATGTACGCATTCTCTGCTTCCTTTTCGTCCTTCGCGTTTCGCGCAAACTCTTCATAGGCTTTTCCGGCCTTGTCGAATTCCTTGCTTTTTTCAAACCCGGAAATCTCGCTCACCCGGAGATTGTGCGCCGCGATCTCCAGATCCTTTCTGAGCTCCCCCTTCATTCGGAAATCCGTATCCAACAGCGTGGGATCGCGGGCAAGCTCATTGTAAGTTGCCTTCGTCGTTTCAAGCTTCAACCAAAGTCTGGCGGCAAACACCCCTTGCGGCTGGTTCGGGTAATCCTTGGTGAGACTCGATGCCCTCTTGATCGCCGTTGCTTTCTCGGAAGGGTACTCTGAAAGGTAATACGCCGCTTTGTAGCGCGCCTCCCGGGACTCAAAGGAATCCGGAATCGATCGCTCCAGCAGGTCAGACGCTTCGACGAAATCGCGCTCGAGACCGGAAGGTTCCGAACCAAGCTTTTCTCCGGCCTTCCTTCTTCTCTTCAACTCTGAATCCAGGCTTCCCACCCAAAGCTGGGCCGCCTGCTTTGCATACTTCTCGTCTTTGTCCTGGATCACCTTCTTGTAAAGTTCTGCGGCAGCGCCCGGCTCGCCCTTCTCACGCTTCACATCCGCAAGGTACATCCGGATTTCATTGAGCTCGGTCTTGGATGCTTTGTCTGATGGAATGAACTTGTTGAGATAGATCGTGTAGAAAAGGTCTGCTGCATCGAGGAACTTTCGCCCCTCTTTTTTGTCGTCCTTGCGGTTGTAGCGGTCATGATTTCCCACCGCAGTGGCCCTCACTTGTCGCTTCAGATTCACAACCGCGATCTGGGTATCGGGATCCGTCGACTTGGGTACTTCGATTTTTTCAAGACGGGCGGCCGCAACTTCGAAATTCTCCTTGAGCAAATCAAGATCCACCATCTTGACTGCGACCCGGAAGGAACTCTCATCCCGCTGATCGGTCTTCAGCAAAACTTCGTAGACCTGTTTTGCCTTCTCAATCTGACCGGTGCGCTCATATTCTTTTCCGAGCTTTTCGAGCACCTTGACCAGTTTTTCATTCCCACCGGCATTGTCTCGAAAGTAGTCGATGGCCTCATCCACGCGTCCAAGCTCGGCATAATACACGGCAAGATCACGAAGGCCTTCCTCTCGAATGCTGAGAAGCTTGTCGCCACCACCAGGCGCACGCGCGATCTCAATCGCCCGCTTCATCGTGTTTACGGCGTCCTGGCTCCTTCGTTGCCGGTAATAACACCACGCAAGCTTGTGATAGATCCTTGCCTGCTGGGCCGGATCATCTGTTTTTTTGACCGCGATCTCATATTGCCGTTCTGCCTCGGGAAAATCCCCTGTCTGGAATGCTTCATCCGCAAGGGCCCTGACTCCCTCAATCGAAAAAGAAGAGGCCGGAAACTCGGTTGCGAGCTTTTTGTAATAGAACGAAGATTTCTTTTTATCCCCGTACTCACCGTAGTTGTATCCAAGGAAAAAATAAATCTGATCCAACTTTGGCGAATTCACATTGAGTTTCAGAATCGTCTCTGCGGCCCCGATTCCGTTTCTCAGATCCTCGCGCGAGCGACCACGAACAAAGGGCGCAGAAGGGTTGCTCTTGAGCGCTTTTTCATGGATCCGCCCCTCCAAAAGAAAGTCTGCACGGTAGGCCTCAAGGTAGAGTTCGGCAAGCCTGAGATAAAGCTCCGCCTTCCGGTTCTCCGGATTTCGAAGACCAAGAGCCATCTTTACGGCTTTGATTTCTTCATTTCGAAGCTTCTCAATTCGAAGTTCCTTGGTGGACTGGACTCCCTGGTATTCTTGCTCAAGGGATGCCGCAATCGCAGCGGGAAAAAAAACCCCGGGCCAAGTGACCGCACCCGTCATTAGACCTGAGACAAGCAGAAAAGACATCAAGCGCAGATCAAAGCCCTTCACTTGCACTTCCCTTCCCGCATTCACTTTCCAGCGCAAATACATAATCCCCAATCTCGTCGTTCCAGAATTCACCATTGAAAGACCATAGCAACTGATCATCCCGGCGCACGGGAATGCGATTCCCTCGATTACGCTCTGAAGAGGCTGCCGCCTCAGGCTGCATCAGCTTTTCTTTTTCATGGGACAAGATGTCGATCTTCATGAACTGCATTTTCTCAAGATCGGAGATCAGGATCTGATGGTGATCGATCATGGAATTCCGGACAAATACACCGCCCAGGAGCTGGATTGTTCTCACACGCCAATCCAGGGACGCATTCAAAAATCCCGGGAACCCTGCAGATGAACCAGTCCGGGTTTCAGGGCGGATGGCATCGAGCCGTTGAATTGCGATCTTCTCGGCCAGAACCCTGTCCTGAGAAAGCGAGAGTGACTGGAAATAGGGAGACCTGACGAAACGGTTCAAAAACCGATGCATGACAATCTCAGTATGAAGCTTGTCCTGGAGAGCCCTGCGCCCCAAAGCGAAGTACGGGCGAGCGTCACTCGCGGGATTGACCTCGACGAACTTTTTCACGTCGCGAGCAAGACTTCCGAACCTTCGATTGAAATCCTCGATGATCCGGCCTGCGTCTGAATACAGGCACAGCGCCATGTAGGATTGTGCCATCAGAACATCCACTTCGGAGTTGAAAGAGAACTGAAGAGACGGGCTCTTGTAAGACACAAGCTTTCCAAGAGTCCTGTTATACTCCTCTTTTGCGTAGGCGGTCCAGGCATGCTCAAAGAGAATGTCCGTCCAAACAAAGCTCGCTTTCGGAATCATGTCGTATTTTCGGTCGGCATCCTCGAATTGTCCGGTTTCATAAAGCACTCTGGCCTGATTGGCGATGCATCGGGCTTTGAGATCCCGCGCCGCATCCTTCCGAAGCGCTTCCCACTTTTCCGCAAGAGCTCCCGGCTGTTCCTTTTTTAGTTTCGCCTCAATTGATCCAGGCTCCATGTCGTTTCGCTGGTCCGCCCGCTCCTCGCAGGACTCGAAATCCAGAAGAGCCTCCCGGGTCTGCCCCTGCATGAGCTCCGCAGTCCCTTTCAACTGAAGGGACAATGGATAAAGCGGGCTCTGGGAGTCTACCAGTGCTGCAGATTGAACCGCTCCGGCATAATCACCCCCAGTAAGTTTGTCCTTGGCAATCGCGAGGTGAAACGCACTTCTCGCTCTCGGAGAATAATCATCCGCACGAGTGAATCGGATCAAAAACTTTTTCATGAAGTCGGTACCCGCCCGATCCATGAAAAGCGGGGCAAGTTCCAAAACCTTTTTTGACGCGGCTCGATCCTGGATCTGGAGGGTGCGAATGAAGAAATAAAGCGCAGACTGATCCAGCCCCGCCCTCACCAGACTCTCCGTCACCCATGCGTAGGCCATGGACTTCTCGGCAGGCGACGAGGTCCGGTTGGCATCATTGAACGCAATCCTTGCCGCAGTAAAATATTGCCCGCCATCAAAAGCGCGTTTCACATCGGCATAATTGGCACGTGCCTCAACCCCGAACAGGATTCCGCTTCCCTGAATGAGTGCGAGACCTAGAAAAAACTTCAAAATCATAGCTTGTACCCGAGCCCGACGTTGAAAGCGAAATTGGAATAAATCGCACGGTCTCCGGGAGCGCCGGCGATGCCCGTATAAACTCCCGCACTATAAAAATGACCAAGCAAATCCAACCGGACCTTCCAATGCTCGTCCAAATGGAACAAGTGCCCCGTCCCAAGATAAACCGCGAAAAGGTTTTCGGA
>CANGWP010000083.1 GCA_947457605.1 Bdellovibrionales bacterium
GAAGTAAAACTCATCCAGGAAACCGAGCGCTTGAAGTCGGCTCTGACCACCTCGCAAAGTGTCCGGGGCCGCTGGGGCGAACTCGTGCTAAGAAACATCCTCTCGCAAAGCGATCTGGTATCTGGAATTGATTTTGAAGAACAGGGCACAACCTCTGGCAGTGATGGCAACACCCTGAAACCCGACTTTGTGATCAGGCTTCCCCAAAGCGGCCAGCACCTGGTCATAGACTCGAAAGCTTCGATCTTTGACAGCTATCTTGAGAGCGAAACCATCGAAACCGAAAGCTCGCGCCGCGCCCTTCATGTGGATTTTGCAAAACGCCTGCGCACCCGGATTTTGGATCTCTCAAGCAAAGAGTACCAAAAGCACGTAAATCAATCGCTCCCTTACGTGGTGCTTTTTGTGCCGTCCGAGGCTGCGATCCGTGCCGCCTTTGATGTCGATCAAGACCTGTTCAAATGGGCGATGGATCGAAAAGTTTTCCTGGCCTCCCCTGCGACGATCCTGCCGCTCATCATGCTCATTGCCCACGGTTGGAAGCAGTTCAGGCTTTCTGAGAAGGCGCTTGAGCTGTCTCAGGCCGTAAGTCAACTTGGCGACCGGATCGAAACCTTTGTGAAGCGCTTATCGCGCGTGCAATCGGGCCTGGATCAGGCCACTCGTGCATGGAACGAGGCGATTGACAAGTCCTGGTACGGAAACCAAAGCGTACAGAAGTCGATTGAAAAGGCGCGCGAGCTTGGCGGAAACCTAAGTGCCGAGAGTTCGCTTACTCCGCTTGATCATGCGGTCCGGGGGCTTGAGACGCAAGGCTAGGAAACTCCGTGCATCCTTACTCAATTCGAATCCAAGAACCGCGCAAGCTCTGCTTCTGGAATCGAGCGGCCACCATTCACGATGATCGACACTCCGATCCACTCGCCCGAGCGATTGGGATAAACCCCAACCAGCGATTGCACGCCGCTCAGGCTCCCCGTTTTTCCGCGAAGGAGATTCGTGACCGCTGAATCCTTGTATTTGCGGCGCAGAGTCCCGTCCATCCCCGCAATCGGAAGCGAGGAAAATATCTCGGGGAGATATACCTTTTCCTTGTGTACATGCTTCAGAAGTTTGATGAAGTCACTTGCCGACATCCGGTTGTCAAGCGACAGCCCCGATCCTGACACCATCACACGCCCCCTCTTGCTCATATCGATTCCGATTTTTTCCATCTCGGTGCGAATGAAAGCCAAACCGCCGGCCGCAGTACCGGACCTTTGATTCACCTCGTGATCAAGCGCCTTCACCAAAGAATCCGCAATGAAGTTGTTCGAATACTTGTTCATGAGCCCCACAATGAAGGACAGCGGCTTGCTCTGATGCTCAAACAACACCGCACCCTCCACAGGGCACACGCCTTCCACGAAGCTTGGCTTTTTTTCAGAAGTCACACCGGCCGTGGCAAGCATTTTTGATAAGGCCTCGCCAAATGCCTTTGATGGATTCCTGACCCGAAATGGCTTTCGCCAATCATCGGCGTTTTCCGCGATCTTTCCTCCAAGCGTCACAACTTCCAGCTCGCCCTTTCCTCTTTTGTCCCAAGTCACATCGGTAGAGGCTCCCGTCATGACCCGCCCTTCGATCCGAACAAAATCATACGGAAAATCAAGGCCGAAGCGCGCGGGCTTTCCCTTCTCGGTCGGGCTCACAAAAGCCGTAAGCGTATTGTAATTGAAGTTGAGCCCCGAAATGGGCGCATTGTAGGCCCGCTCGGAATCCTGATCCGAGCGATCCTCGGGGTAAAACTCTTCATCATAGAAAGAGCTATCGAGTGTGATTTTTCCGGAATAGCTCTCAAGTCCCTTTCGCTTCAAGCCCTCTACCACCAGATACATGTCCTCCATCACAAATGATGGATCTCCGCCGCCCTTCACGCAAAGTGAACCATCTGAAGTTTTTTGAATCTGGGTTTTGAATTGATAGTTGATTCCAAGTCTCGAGAGCGCAGTGTAGGCCGTGAAAAGTTTGATGCTTGATGCCGGATTCAGGGACTGATCCGGATTCACCTTCAGGAGCTCACGGTTCTGCGTGAGATTCAAGATCTGGGCACTTAAGCCTCCTTTTTGGGCCATGCTTTTGAGCGAAATCTCAAGCGGTTCCTTTTTGGCAAGTGCCTGCCCTGAGAGCAGGAAGCCCGCGAGCGCAAGAGACAGCGGAAAAATTCGCAGGGCTCGGAGATCAGTAAAGGTGAACATGAGCGGTTTTCTCCTTCCAGAGTTTTTCATCGCAAGCGAGCATCGCCTCAAGGTCGGAAACGCGAGCGGCTTTGTCATCGACCCACAAGCGCAACTCCTCGCCCCCCGTGATCACATCAATGGCCAGGCGATCAAACACATATTCATACGGGAAATCCCGAAACAAATCATACTCCGGATGCAAATTCCGGATCGCCTTGAAGGCAAGACTCTGAATCCGATAGGGCTTGAATGAGTTCGGATCATAATGGGAATGATCCACATGAATCTGAACCCCACTGCAGAGCTTTCCCTGATGCTTGTAAAAGGTCGGCTCAAAGTAAAATGGGCGCAGCAAACAGCCCCCGAGCCACTCGGGCGCGAGCCGCTCCATTTCCTTTAGGATCTTTGCGCCATCGAGATCAGGCGCCCCGAAACCCTCAAGCGGCCTCGTGGTGCCGCGGCCTTCAGAAAGCGTCGTTCCCTCGAGCATCACGGTGCCAGAGTAGCAACGCGCCATCGAGAGGGTTGGCGCATTCGGGCTTGGGTTTACCCACGCGCGCTTCTCAAGCGGCCAGCCAAAGCCTGGTGCTGCGTTGATCTCATAGCCCTTCATCTCAATTACCTTAAGATCAACCGAAATTTTAAATGCATCCTTTGCATAAAGAGCAATCTCACCGAGCGTAAGCCCATGCCTCATGATCACAGGGCCCACTCCGACAAAACTCTCAGCACCGGGCTTTAAGATGCTCCCCTCGATCGCGCGCCCCGCAGGATTCGGCCGATCGAGCACCCACACGGACTTCCCGAGCTTTGCGCAGGCCTCCATCATGTAGATGAGTGTGGTCAGGTACGTATAGATCCTGCACCCGAGATCTTGAAGATCAACGAGCACCACATCGCAATGAGAAAGCATTTCGTCCGTTGGCCTTCGGGTCTTTCCATAAAGACTGAACACGGGAATCTTGTGGATCGGATCGACATAATCGTCGGACTCAATCATGTTGTACTGTTTTTCGCCCCTCATTCCATGCTGCGGGCCAAAGGCACAGGTAAGTTTCAAACCCGGCGTTTGCAGGATCGCATCCATCGAGTGGGAAAGGCTTTCGGTGACCGATGCCGGATGGGCAAGAAGTCCGAGGCGCACGCCTTGCAAAGGTTTCCTCAGTTCTGGTTCGGCCAACAGACGATCAATTCCGAATTGGATCATAGGTGAAGCTCGCTCGCAGGTGGAAGTCGGGTTTTTCCCCGGCATGGTTTAGGGCCCAATAACTGGTCCCCTGTTTTGTTTTTAACACCAAAGTAAGTCCGATCGGACCAAACTTTACGGACTCCGGAAAAAGACCGAGGGGCAGCTTGAATCCAATCCGAAATTTGGAATCCTCCGCTTCCCGAAACAGGAGCGCTGGTGCAGCATTGGTCTCGCACGGGAGCCGCCTCATTCCAGAGCGATAAGAATCAAACTGATAGAGATCCCAGTCTCCGTTCAAAGCGCCGTTAAACTCAAAGTAGATTTCCGAATCTTGAACCGGAAGAAACGCCTCAAAACAAATCTCCTTCCAAAGTTCGGAAGTCCGAGCTCCCCGAAGGTCCGGGAGTTTGGAAAACTCCTCCGGCAAGTCCGGACCACTTGAACCCGTAAGCTCAAACCTCAACTCAAGATGCTTGGCATGAATAACAGCCCCCGCCTCGATTCGAATTCCTCGAGTGCCTTCGGTCTCGCTTCCAGGATAGGGATGAAGGGCCGCCATTCTCATGCTAATCCCCCTGAATCGCCTTAAAAATTGAGCGCAACGCCAAGGCCGATGAACTCAGCCGAAACCTCGCCTCGGAACAGAAGCGCCGCTTTTGTCTGATATTGAACCCCGGCTCCAAACCGGGGGTGAATCGTGAAGGAAGAGCCAAGACTCTTTGGCAATCCAAAGCCCGAAAGCCCTCCAAGGCTATACACTGTCCAGGTCTCGTTGTAGCTGAAGTCCCAACGCAGATGTGCGCTGTATTGAAGTCCGGTCTGATTGGAGTTCGCAGTAGAGAAAAAAGTTGGACCCAGCTCCATCTCAATCCAGAGGCGATCATCAATTTCATCCAGGAACCCTTGGTTCTTCAGCAAATAAGCCATGGTAGCAAGTGAACTCCAGTTCACCTCATTCCCGTAAATCGCGGCTCCCGCCATCAGACCAAGTTCCACAGGCCGCACCTCGGTTTGCCCTTTCCACGGCTCACCTGCCGCAAGCGCATGATGGGCGGAGATTTGAATGAATATTGCACCTGCCAACATAAGAAGTTTTGAAGATTTCATCATTCCCCGATCTTAGCATATCGCCTCAAAATGAGATCAAAAATCAATGCAGTCATGCCCCACACCCGCTCTCCTTTCCACTCGAATTCGGGCAGGCTCATGGTCATGCCCCGAACCATCCGCTCAACCTCTTTTCGAGAGGAAACCAGGTCCTGAACTCTCACCCAATCCGCGTGCGCAACCTCATTCGAATCCGGAATGATTCTTGAACCACGGACCGCAGGGTTCGCCACTGCAAGCACGGGAGACACAAATACGCCTCCACTGACCGTTGGAAGCCCAGGCAATATCCCAAAAGAATGAATCCCCTCCCGAGCAAGTCCGACTTCTTCGAAGGTTTCGCGGAGAGCGGTCTCAACAGGATTTCCAAGATCCTGTTCCTCCACACCGCCTCCCGGAAATGCCACTTGCCCCGGATGGGTCAGCACCGTGGAAGAACGCTTCAATAGCAAAATCTCCGACCCGTGGAATGACTCACCCGAAAAAAGCGCAAGCACCGAAGCCCGCGCATCTCCAATCGGTGTTGCCGGAAAGGGAAACCCCGGCTCGCTCATTTCCTGGATTTTTTTCAAGGCTTGTGAAAGCTCATTCATTTTTCAAGGAAATCCCGAATTTTTGTGCCTTTCGATACAACGTTGCACGATCAATTCCCAAAATCTCGCTTGCTTTGGATTTGTTGTAATCCACATCGCGAAGAACCCTGAGAATGTGGAGCTTCTCCATCTCCTCAAGCGACTTCTTGTCACCATCCTTCGCCTGGGGAGCTTCGGCTTCAGTGGCGTTCAAAAACTCGAAATCATCCTCCGAAAGAACCGATCCTCCGGTCAGCGTCACCGCACGCTCGATCTGATGCTCAAGCTCCCGAACGTTTCCGGGCCACTTCCAGCTCTTGAGCGATCTCATGGCCTCGGGTGAAATCGTGCGAATGGCTTTTCCGGCTTTTAGCGAATATTCGTTCAAAAACACCCGCGCAAGTTCCGGAATGTCGTCTTTTCGGTCACGAAGCGGCGGGATTTCAATTTCAATGACCTTCAGGCGATAAAACAAATCCTCGCGGAACTTTCCCTGACTCACGAGTTTTGGCAGATCCCGATGCGTCGCTGCAATGATCCGCACGTCCACTTTGATCTGCCGATTCGAACCCACGGGCTTGATCTCCCCCTCCTGAAGAACCCGAAGAAGTTTGACCTGAAGTCCCGGCGAAACATCCCCGATCTCATCCAGAAACAGGGAGCCACCATCCGCCTCTTCAAACAAACCCCTCTTGTCGCTTTGAGCCCCCGTAAACGCCCCCCTCAGGTGCCCGAACAATTCGCTCTCGAGCAAGGATTCGGTGAGGGCTCCACAATTCACAGCCACAAATTTTTTAGCCTTCCTCGCGCTGTTCTCATGAATGGCCCGGGCAACGAGCTCCTTTCCGGTTCCACTCTCCCCGTGAATGAGAACTGTGCTGTTGGTAAGAGTGGCGCGAGCAAGAGTTTTATAAACTTCGACGATTTTCGGAGTGCTGCCAATCAGCGTGCGTGGCGGAAGAATGACCGGAGGCTCTTCGGAAACGCTCCCGCTCTTTCTCATCCCATCGATGTGCTGGACCGCCTTGTTCACAAGCAAAAGGAGCTTGTCGAGATCAAAGGGCTTTGAGATGTAATCAAACGCACCTTTTTGGATCGCCTCAATCGCCCCCTCCATGCTTCCGAATCCGGTCATCAGAATCATCACCACATCGGGACGTTGCTTCTTCAGTTCAGACAAAAGCGACAGACCGTCGGAATCCTCCATTCGAATGTCACTTAAGACCAATGGAATGGATTCCTTCCGGATCTTTTCCATCGCCTGATCCGCGCTCTGGGCGAGAGACACCTCAAAGGATTTCCCCTCGAGGAACTCCTTCAGCATGTTCAACGTAACCGCATCATCATCGACGACAAGTATTTTCATTCCAATCACCCGAGGGGCAGACGTACCCGGATTCTGGTCCAGGATCCGAATTCGGACTCGGCCGCCATTTCGCCCCCATAAGAATGTATGATTTCCTGGCAGATGGAAAGGCCCAAACCATGGCCTTCCCCGTTCGGTTTGGTCGTAAAAAAAGGCTTGAAAATCTGCTTCAAATTCGTGTCGCTGATGCCAAGCCCCGAATCATAAATCTCCAAATTCGCAAACTTCCCGACACCTTCCGCATGGAGTGAAATTCGGAGCTCGCTTCTTTCACCCGCTTCCACGGAATGCGCCTTCTTTTCCTTCATGCTGTAAATCGCATTGTTCACCAGATTCAAAAGCACCTGTTCAATCTCGATCGGAACCACTTCGATCAAAAGGGAGCAATTGCCAAAATCCTCATGGTACTGAATTCCGCTCACCTGAAGACTGGGTTGGACCAGCGCGATCACGTTGCGGATCAGCCCTGAAAGTTCCACTCGCGCACGGGACGCTGCCATGGGTTTTTTTGTGGTGGCAAGGAAGCCCTTTACAATTTCCTCAATCCTTTTGATCTGCCCTGAAATGATCCCGATCCGGTCGGAGACGGGCTGAAAGGATTCTTGTTCGATCAGCTTTTCAAGATTCATTCGAAGCAACTGTACGTGTCCGCTCACGGAATTGAGAGGTGTGCCGATCTCATGGGCAAAACTTGCGGTCAACTGCCCCATCACCGCGAGTTTTTCGGTTTGGATCAGTGACTGCTGGATTTCCTGGAGCTTTCCCGACAAAACAGCATTGCTCTCTTGAGCAAGCCTGAGCTGCCGCTCATTCTCGATGGCACGGCGAAGCAGGAAGCTCAGAATCAAAATCAAAAGAATCGTGCTCAAAATGGCTGCAATGATGTTGATTCGGAAAATCTTCGCCTGAAACGCGGAAACGAGGTCCAAAGAAACCAGCACTTTTACAAGGGCATCACCGCTTGGAGTTCGAAGCGGATGCAAAATGGACCAAACCGGTACGCGATCCTCCGTCTCAAGCCTGGAGTTCACCTCAGGTCCCCACTCCCGAAGAACTGGCGTTAGAGTTTCCTGATCCTCGACACTGGATGCAAGATAATAAGGCTCGCTATTCCGACTCCTCTTCGCAATCACATCGACCCTGAGAATTCCAGGTTGGGAATAGACCATCCGCTGGATTCGGTCTTCGATCTGCAAGGTGGCATCAGGCTTCGAGAGCAATCGACCGGATTCAATCTGACTCGCCAGATTTTGGGCAAAAGACAGTCCGAGTTGTCGGACCTCTTGGTAGAATACCGGCGCCATCACCTTGGACTGGGCAAGACCGAGCAAAATGGAGATCGGAAAGATCACCACAATCAAAATCAGAATGACTTTTCCCTGAAGATCGGGGGCTCGAATTTTTCGAAGAAGCGACTGGAAAGTCATTCCATCACGCTAGCATAGGAGGGGGATTTGCTTAACAAAAAGGCCGCACCCCGATGAAATCGAGAATGCGGCCCGAACAAAAAAGCCTGTTCTTTCAGGACTTACTTATGTCCTTCGCCCTCATGGTTTCCATGACCATCACCTTCGTGATGTTCGGCCTTTTCCGTCTTTGCCTTTTTTTCTTTTTTCTTTTTCTTTGATTTCTTCTCTTCTTTGGCTGGAGCTGGAGCTTCCGCAGCAGGAGCTGCTTCAGTCATCGCAGGGGCTGCAGGAGCGGCTGCTTCTTCAGCAAAAGAGGGAGCAGAAACAAACAAAACAAGAGCAAGAATTGACAACAACTTCATAGTTGATCTCCTAGTATGGTTATTTGTTTTATCGATTGTTTGAAAAAACCAACCAATAAGCACGGCAATTACGCAGCGCTCACTTCACATAAAGCAGGATCCATGCCATGGTTAAACCAATTAAACGAGACTTGAGCGATCATCTTTAGCAAATGTTGTTGCAGTTTGCAGCAGCACTGTTGCAACCCGAACGGCATGCACCATGACAAACCGAATCACACTTCTTCAAAACCGATGCATTCTGGAGCGAGCCATCCGGGATTTTTTTTGGAGCCACCACTATCATGAGGTTCGGACTCCCGTGCTTGTGCAGAGCCCGGGGATGGAGCCTCACATCCGCCCCTTCAGGATCCAGTCACTTCCGGATGCCCCACCCCGATTTCTTCCGACTTCGCCCGAATTCGGAATGAAGAAACTGCTCGCACAAGGTTTGCCCAGGATTTTTCAAATTTGCTCTTCTTTTCGAAATGAGCCCACTTCCCCCGAGCATCATCCGGAATTCACGATGCTTGAGTTTTACGAAACCAACCTTACGCTTGAAGGTCTTCAGAACCGGGTTGAGGAACTTTTTTGCTCGCTTGCAAAACTCATCCACGGAAAACTCCAGTTTCAAAGTGGTGATCAGACCATTTCTTTTCAGGGCCCCTGGAAGCGATTCCGAGTGGTCGACCTGTTTCAAACCTTTCTTTCCATTGATCTCAGAACGCACACAGATTCTGCATCACTGGCCGCGCTTTGCAAAAAACACGGACTTGAAGCAAGCGCTCAGGAACCTTGGGATGATCTCTACTTCAAGCTCTGGCTCAATCTGATCGAACCAAGACTCCCGACCGATGAAGCCTTTTTCGTCACACACTATCCTTTGAGCCAATCCTCACTTTGCAACCAGGTCCGTGATGAAACCGGATTCAGCTGGGCCAATCGCTTTGAAGTTTATGTGGGACGAACGGAGCTTGGAAATGCCTTTGATGAGCTCAGGGACCCGGTCCAACAAAGAAGAAACTTCGAGAAGGACCAACGAATCCGGAGCGAAACCTATGGCGCAGAGTGGCCCACGTCCCCGATCGACGAAGAATTGCTCGCCGCGATCGAACTCATGCCTCCCACATCAGGAATCGCAATCGGGCTGGATCGCCTGATCATGATCCTGCTTGGCGTGAAGAGCATCGACGAGGTGCTGTTCTTAAAAAGCTATTGATCAGCCTTTCAAAGCTTCTTGAAGATCCCCACGCTCAAACATCTCGGTCACGATGTCGCATCCACCGATGAATTTTCCCTTGATGAAAATCTGGGGAACGGTCGGCCACTGCGTGAATTCCTCAAGAGCAGTCCACATGTCATCATCCGACAACACATCAAAAGATGCGATCTTGCTTACGCCTGCGGCCTTCAGAACCGCAACCGCACGCGCAGAGAATCCACACATCGGGAATTCAGGTGAACCCTTCATGTAGATCACCACTTCATTTTGGTTAACGAGTCTTTCCACTTCAGTAGTCAGGGGATGAGCCATGATCATTTTCCTCCAAATTTTTGGTATTGCGCTGGCGTAAAAGTTTTCATCGTAAGCGCGTGAACTTCCTCGGTGTCGATTTCGGCCTTGAGCAACGCCATGATCATCTTTTGCTGATCGATCATCATCTTGCCCTCAAACGCAGGACTCACCACGAGAACCTGGTAGTGGTCCATGGTTCCGGTGAGATCGGTCACTTCCACATGGGTTTCCGCGTGAAGTTGTTTGATTCGGGCCTTCAATTGTTCGGGAGTCATGCGGGATTTATAGCAGAAAATCGCCCAAACCGGAAGGAAGGTTCAGCTTTACTCCGCAGATTGGGTTTGGCGGGGGGGGGGCGTGCATTTTTTTCCGACCTTGTGCATTCCCCCATTTGAGTGAATTTAATTTAAATATCA
>CANGWP010000084.1 GCA_947457605.1 Bdellovibrionales bacterium
CCCCCCCCCCCCCCCCGCCACAATCTCGCCCTGCTGAGTGAGCATCTCACCCCAACACCACACCGAGCCTGAAAGGATCGAGCAAGTGTGGTTGTACCCTGCTGAAATGAGCGCGCTTGTGCTTGCTTTTTGGTGGCTGACCTCGTTTGTATCAACCCGAGCGCTTTGCTGGCCATACGCGTCTTTGATCCAGATCGACAGAGTTTTTGCATTCTCACTGCTGGATACGATAAAGCTTTCGGGCAAACTGCCCGTGATCCAGTCGCAGGTGCTTTCATCCGTGTTGTTTTCCAAAATACAATAGCTCGAATACGCGCCGGTAATTTCGCCATAACTCAGCATGTAGCCTGTGATGGGGGTTGGGTTTTTGTTTGAGATGCTTGCAGAGGCAAGAACAGGTGCGGGTGAAATCTGGGTCTGCACACTTGACTCGCTTCCGGCATCCAGAGAGCCGGATGCGTTCGTGGCCGTCACCATCACGGTGTAGTGGGTGTCTGCGCTCAAACCCGTGATCAGGTGAGGCGAATTTGCAGAGCTTGATGAGGTTGACCCATAAGAACCCGAACTCGTGCCATAGCGTACCGCAAAACTCCCGGCACCCGCTCCCCCCGACCAACTGACCGATGCTTCGGTGGGTGAGGGTGAGGTGAGCGATGAAATCACGGGGCGCGACATCGGCGTGCCATTCCCCTCATTCATCGCATTCACGCTTGCTCCCCCGCCGACCGTGTTCGTGGCAGTGACCATCACAAAATACTGCGTGCCCGGGGTCAATCCATAAATCGTATGAGGAGAGGTGGCGCTCGTGCTTGCGATGGTGGGATAAGCCCCGGTCGCGGATCCGATCTTTACGGTGTAAGCTGAGGCACCGATTGCGGATTCCCAGGAAACCTGAAGCGCCGATGGACCTGCAGAGTTGTTCACCAAAACCCCGGTAATCGAAAACCCTGCAATCGCACGCGCACTTGCGATGTTTGAGGGTTCACTTTGTTCTGCGCCACTGCTTGCGGTGACAAAATAATAATAGGTAGTTCCATTCATCACGCTCAGGTCGGTGAAGGTGGTTCCAAGCTGATTGCTGGATACCGTCTCAAAGGCCGAGTCGATTGCCGTTGATCGAAGAACCGTATAGGTAATGAGACCACTCCCGCTTGAGGCACTCCAGGTGAGCGCAATGTTCGAGAGCCCCCCGACTGCACTTACGGATCCGGGTCGGGTGGGAGCCGAGCTTGCCACCAGCAAGTTCACCGGAGCCTCGGCAGAAGTTCCAGCTGAATTGGTGGCCACGATTGTGAAAGTCGTCGAGCTGAGGGGAGCGGTCGGCGTACCCGAAATCACGCAGGTGTTCGGGTCAATCGATGCCCAGGATGGCAGTGCCGGGGTGCCACTCTTGATTCCGCACGCGGTGATCGCAGAGCCGTTGGTGTTCAAAGTCGTGGGCGCAACCATCATCCCGGCTCCCACACTGCCACTGGTGCCACTGGCACCTAAATAGCTCAACTCAGGAGCGGGCGTTGGCGTAGGGGTCGGCGTGCCTCCGTGCCCAAGGCTTACGGTGATGGGTCCGGAACACGCCGACTCGTTTTCTCCGCCAGAAAGGGTTTTGACCACGACTTTAAACGAATAGATTCCATCCGAAAGCGAACCAAAGCTTGCACTCCGGACGACGCCTGCCATCGACACCGGGGCATTCAAATTCGTGGCACAACCCGGCCCGGAGAAGAGCTCTGCCCGGATTCCGCTCACTTGATCTGTGCTGAGTTCCCATTCTGCCGAGAGGGATGAAAGACTCGTGATGGACACCTCGGGATTCCACCGAAGCGCATTTGCACTTGCGGTTTCGCGAGCAATCCTCAGCCTCCCTGCGGAAGGGCGCTCGCCCAAAATCTGGGGTGTACAGGCGCCCAGAAAAACCAAAAGGACTCCAAGCGAAGCCCAATTCAAAGCCCGCCGGACGATGTGTGCTTTCAACAAATCGCAAAAAAAAGCCTCCAAGCCCACTCCTCTAGTATAGGGCTTATCGACATTTGAGCCCGAAAAAAGAGGACCATTTTAGTTTTTTTAAACAAAAACAATCTAAAAATAGTGAGAATCCGAATCTCACGGCAACCGTGTCACCGAAAGCCTGTGTCGCTCGCGACCCGGGCACGCGGACCGGGCGGAAGCAGGATCATCACGGGCCTTGACCTCTTCCCCGGTAACCGGCCCGGAACGCAGAAAGAACGTGCCCACTTCAGGGGCACGGTTTATAGTTGGGCCCTATGGGCGCACAATGGAAAGCCCCGCTTAAGGCGGCGGCAGCAGCAAAAAAAGGGGCCATCATCGGCAAACTGACCAAGGAACTGATCGTCGCGGCAAAGCTTGGGGGCGCCGATCCTGCCTCGAACTTCAGGCTCCGGGGCGCAATCGAGGACGCGAGACGCGCATCTGTTCCTCGTGACACGATTGAGCGATCCATCAAGCGGGGCGCAGGCTTGCTCGATGACCCCATTGTTTACGAAACCATCTTATATGAGGGATTTGCCCCCCATCAGGTTCCGATCATCGTAGAATGCCTGACCGAGAACCGAAACCGCACTGCCGCTGACATGCGCGTGAAATTTCGAAAAGGCCAACTGGGGTCGGCAGGCTCGGTTGCATGGATGTTTGATCGAAAAGGCGTTGTCGAAGCCCATCATACCGATGCAGGCTCTGATCCTGAGACTGCGGCCATTGAAGCGGGGGCTGACGAAGTGAGCCCCATCACGCCAAATGATGGCCAACCCACGGGCGGCGTTCTTGCGCGCTTTTTGTGTGCTCCCTCTGACTTTGATTCGGTCAACAAGGCACTCTCCGCCCAGGGCTGGAACGTGCTGAACTCGGAACTCAGTTACATTGCAAAAAATCAGGTCGATCTCTCCGCTGACCAAACCAAAGAGGTTTCGGAATTTTTAAGCGAGCTTGATGATCACGATGATGTGCATCGGATCTATGTGGCACTGAAGTCCTAGCAGGCTGGTGAGACCATCACAAACACCTGATCGGCGAATTCTCGCGAACGTAGCGTTCCATCACGGGCCACATGTACTCTCCGGAATACTCGAGCCCTGGAAAAATATTCTGCACCTTGGTCGGAAGCAGTGCTTTTACGGCAAACGCCACTTCGGCAGGGAATGCAAGACGGTAGAAGCGCTCTTTTTCAATGGACTTGCCATGGATCCTCAAATCAAAGGCAATGATGATCGGCTTTTTGAGCGGAATCCGAATCGCACGATAGGTCAGGCCCTCAAAATTCATTCCCATCTGCCCCTCCAGGTTGATGAGTGCCTGCAAAACGGTCCGCATGACCTTCCCCTTCACCCGGAAGCTTGCCACTTCCCAGCCCGGATCTCCGGCTTTCCGAATGTGCGGAAAATTATCGACGAGGTTTCCATAGGTCACACTCCCCGGCAAAAAGGTCATTCCCTCAAAGGCTGCCACGTGAAGCCCCACATCCGCTCCCGCTGCTTCTCTTGCCATCTTTGCCATGTGAGTTCCCCAGCAGGTTTTTGCAAGCACGTGCCCGCCGTTCTCATAGCCCGAGAGCTTGATCTCCGAACTTCCCACCACTTCGTCAAAGCGACCTCCGAATTCCTGATTTCGAAGACTCACTGCCTGATCGACCATTTGTTTTACTTGTGCGTCTTCCGTCATCGGCGCTTTGATGTCGTGAAGCTGATACGCCTGAACCGTCACCACTCCGGTTTCGGACACATCCAAAAGAAGGCTCCCCACTGCAAGCCCGTGCGAATGGGCCTGAACAATTGGAACAAAACGACCGGCCTTGTTTTTGATCAGCACCGGTTTTTCAAGACGGGTGTGCGAGTGCCCTCCCACAATCAGATCAATGTCGCTTGATCTTTTGGCTAGATTTTTGTCCCTACCGATTCCAAGGTGGGTCAGCGCGATCACGATATCCGCGCCTTCATTGCGGGCACGGTCGGCCTCACTCTGACCGCTGATTTCAGGAGGAAGAAAAAAACCATCCGGCACAAGGGGGTAAAGATAATGCGGCTCTGGGGTTGAAAGGCCGATCACAGAAATCTTGATCCCGTTTTTGACAAAATTCACAGACTTCCGGATGGCATCCCCGATCTGAAGTTCGGGCCGAATCACCATGTTCGCAGACAAAAACCGGGTTGCCACATTCGCAGCCCTGATCTGATTGGCCAGCACCGGTCCGCCCATCATGTAATCATGGTTTCCGATCACCGATGCCTCGACACCAAGGGCCCCGAGCATTTTGAGTGAGGGCACGCCCCCACCGGTCAGAAAAAACGAAGTGCCCTCTCCGAAGTCTCCTCCATCGAGGGTAAGTGTGGGGATCCCGCGCTTTTCAAAATCCGCGCGAATCTCGTCCATTTTGGTCCTGAGCCTTGCATAGCCACCACGTCCGTCCGCATAGCCCGTGAAATACGAATGAAGATCATTGATGTGCAGGACATGAACCGGCACTGCGAAGCTTTTGGAGGAGAAAAGAATGAGGGATAAAAAGAGGGAAAAGCGCATGGGTTGATTTAATCACAAGCCGGATCCTGCCTGCAATGCGGATCATGATGAAGATTCCTTGAAAAGATCAGGACATCCTCGTCAGATCCGTGGCAGACTGACAAGCACACATGAATTCTTTTGAAAGCCTTTCTCTGTCAAAGAAACTAAAAAGCGTGCTCACGGAGCTTGGCTTTCAAAAGCCAACCCCGATCCAGGAACAAAGCCTGCCGATCCTCTTGCAAGGACGGGACCTGATCGGTCAATCCGCTACGGGGAGCGGAAAAACGGCCGCCTTCACCCTCCCGATCCTGGAGCGACTTGACCGAGAGATTCCCGATCTTCAACGCAATCCGACACTTACAGCACTCATCCTTTGTCCGACCCGCGAGCTCTGCCTTCAGGTCGTCTCCGAAATTCGAAAGCTCGGAAAAAAACACATGGGACTAAAAGTCCTTCCCCTGACCGGTGGGCAGCCTCTTGGGCCCCAGATCGCAGCCCTTGAAAAAGGAATCCACATCGCGGTCGGAACTCCGGGACGGATCTGTGATCATCTTAGAAAAGGAACGCTTGCCACCGAGTCCGTCAAAACCCTGGTGCTGGATGAAGCCGATCGGATGCTCGAGATGGGCTTTGCCGAGGAAATGGATTTCATCTTCGAACGACTGCCTTCCGAGCGACATACTCTTCTTTTTTCGGCCACATTTCCTCCGGGCATTGAAAAACTGAGCCGAAAGCTTCAGCGCGACCCGGTCAAGATCATCATTCCAAAAGAGCCGGAAAACCGCCCCAACATCGAACAGCGGGCCTATGTCGCCCATCCCTTTGAGGGCGATACTTTTGAGTTTACCGATCGACTGAAACTTGTGCTTCACGTACTTCGCGAATGTGCGCCCGAGAGCGGAATCATCTTTGTGAACTTCAAGGCAGATGCGGTGGAGCTGCTCCATGAGCTCAATCGCTTTCACATCAGTGCAGGCGCCCTGCACGGGGACCTTGAACAAGTGGATCGCGATCGCGTGATGGCGAAGTTCCGAAACCAGAGTCTCAGGATTCTGATTGCAACCGATGTGGCAGCACGCGGGATCGACATTGATTCGGTCGATGTGGTGATCAATTTTGACCTTCCTCAAAAGCCCGAAGTTTATGTCCACCGGATCGGTCGAACCGGACGCGCAGGACGTGCGGGGACTGCGGTTTCGATTCTGATTCCGAGGCAAATCTCAAAAATTGAGCACCTGGAAAAGCTCACGGGCTCGATCATCAGTCGGATCGAGAATGTGGATCTGAGAACCACCCCCCTCTCGGAGGTGGGTGCGAACATGGATCTTGCCTCCACCATGACCACACTTTTTATTTCTGCCGGACGAAAAAACAAAATGAGGCCAGGTGACATCCTGGGCGCGCTTACCGGAGAAGCGGGCGGGCTCAAGGGCTCGGAGATCGGGAAGATCGAAATCCAGGATTATTTCTCGTTTGTGGCGGTTCACAAGTCAGTTGCGAAACGCGCGCTCAAAAGTCTGCAGGAGGGGCGCATTAAGGGGCGAAGAGTTCGAGCCGAGCTTGCGCGGTGATTGTCACTTAACGGCAAGTCAGATCGCTTTCCTTACCAGATCCACAATAAACCGAGCCCACTCCTTTGCCTCGTCCGCATCTGATTTTTCATAAAATTCAGAGGGCGTCAGATCCTCTGACCCATAAAAGGAAAGCTCGCGGTCTTTGCGAAGTGACTTTGAAATTTTGGAGATCTCTTTTAGGTTATTTCGAATGATTTCCGGCAAACGAACCACATTCTCTTTCAGCGCCTGACTCACATCATGGGTTCTCGGGGGATCAATATTCGAGTGCCTGAGAACCGCCTTCAGGATCAGCTCCACCACTTCTTGGGATTCCCTCACCACATCAGCCCAGTTTTGGTCACCATACAGTGATTCAATTGCTTTCAAGCGGGATTGAGAACGAACAATATAATCTTCGACGAGTGATTTATTTTTCATTTTGCATCCAATAGGGTTGGCCGGAACTCATCTTTCGAACGTATTTGCCAGAACAAATCGCATTTTTCACCTTACTCAAATAAATACTGATGTCTTCATTCTTTTTCCATAGAACCATGCCATCCAGTGCAATCTCAAACCAAAACCCGCTTACGCTTTTCACATCCTCAGGAATGCTTACGCAATGAATCGAGTAACGGCCTTCATCGGGAAATGATTCCACGATGGCTTCAAATTTTCGATAAAGCGAGCGGGTGATTTTTGTAGCGGCGGAAAATACCAACAATAAATCCACATCCGAGGAGGCGGTTGCCTCTCCTCGAGCTTGACTGCCAAACAGTACGATGGATTGAAGGCCATCGCCCTGATACGCACTTACGATGGTTTTGATCCACTCTTGATCTTGAGACCCAGTCGCAAGCCCCTCCTTGATGAAACGAGCACAGAGCGCATTCATCGAAACATTCTGAGTTTTGGATAGTTTGATGAGCCCCTGATAGAGCTCTGGGTCCAAGCGAAGAAGGAATCGATTTTTCTCCAATCGAGCACTCATGATATCATGATATCAGATTAAAAATAAATGCCAAGATCACTGTAGTGCATTGATATTATGAATTTTTTTGGCGAAAATCAGCACACCAAGCGATCCAAACACCCGCGCAAGACTTATTGCGTCATCATGTGCTAACCTCCGGCCTCATGAACCTGAAAATCACGCTTTTCGCCCTCCTCCTCTCTGTCACCACTCTGGCCCGAGCCCAAGTTACCGAAACCAAACCAGATCACCACGAAGACCTTTTGGTCGAGGTGGTTGAGGATGGAGCGGTAAAATCACAATTTCCGGTCCATGCGAAGGTCAGGGAAACAAACGGCAAAAAGGAAGTCACATTCTCAGAAAGCACAGACCCCGCGCCTACCAAAAAATTCCGAATCGATCTTGATCTTGGAATCACGAACATCCTGAAAAACGACGTAAGAATTCCAAATGAAGGCGGGACCCTGTTTTCGTTGCGCTCGACCCAGTTCGCGCCAAGCATCCGGGCGTATTTTACCTGGGCCATCAATGCTCATCACAGCATTCGGCTTCTCTACGCTCCACTTTCACTCACGAAGACCATTGTTCCGAATGAAGACATCGTCTTCAATGGCCTGACCTACCTTGCCGGAAGTCCGGTTGAGGCATATTACCAGTTCAACTCTTATCGGATCGGATACATCTACACTTTTGATCGCGTTGGAAATGCCGTGTTTCGCTTGGGATTCACAAACAAGATCCGCGATGCCCGGATCGGCCTTGGTCCAAATGCCGGAACCACCGGAAACGGATTTAATGATCTGGGATACGTTCCACTACTTCACTTTGGTGCGAACTACTCCTACCTGAAGGACCGGGCATTTGCTGATCTTGAACTTGAGGGACTGGCAGTGCCAGGCGCCCCGGGCCGCGCAATCGAGATCACCGCTCAAACCGGATTTCGGCTCAGTGACCGCTTCGGTGCCGCCGTGGGGTATCGCTTTTTAGAGGGCGGAGCGGATGTGAACATTTATAACTTCGCTTTTGTACAGTCGTTTTTTGCAAGACTTACGTATCAGTTTTAGGCGGGTGAAAGTCCAGGACATCCCTGCCTGTTGGCCAGCTCGACCTACTCTTTGATCGAGCCATCCATTCGCTGCATGCGCGATTTGAATGCGCCTAGCCTAAAGCCGCGGGATTTGCGGTCTTTTAACTTTCCATTTTCATGGACCCGCTCTCGCCAGGCGGCAAAGCGTTTTGGCGGAAGCTCGCGCCTCATGAGAGCAATGGTTTCGGACTCATTTAATCCAAATTGCGCCTCGATTGCATCAAAGGGAGTTCGATCCTCCCAGGCCATTCGAATCACCCGATCGAGATCAGCCGGGGTAAGGGTTCTTTCTTCGACGGGCTCTTCTGAAGCCTGCGATCTCTCGCCCCGGCAACGCTTGCTGCAATACTTGACCTCATCCCACACCCGCTCCCATTTTTTCCGCCAGGAGAAACTCCGCTTGCAGACGACACAGATCTTTTCAGGCAATGGCTTTTTCATGGGCGACTCCGGGAAGTTTCGAGGATCCAATTGATAAGATTTATGATATCATAAATCTTATGAAAAAGCAGCTGGCGCAAGTCTCTATAAAACCACAACCATTGAATGTGGTTTGGTTCAAAAAGGACCTTCGAACCTTTGACCATGCGCCCCTGTTTCACGCCACAGGCGGAGGACCTGCGATTGGATTGTTTATCATTGAGCCTGCGTGGCTTTGCAGTCCTGAATTTGATTCGAGCCATTATGTTTTTCTGGAAGAGTCCTTGCGGGATCTCGGAGATGAGCTTCGAAACCTGGGAGTGCCACTCCTCATCCGCGTGGGTGAGGCCGTCGAAATCCTGAATTCTCTGAATCAAAGCATCGGCATCCATGAACTCTTCAGTCATGAGGAAACCGGCCTTCGCTGGACCTATGATCGGGATCTGCGGGTGAAAAAATGGGCAAAAGCTTCAGGCATTTCGTGGAGGGAATTTCGACAGTTCGGCGTGATCCGGGCCCTCAAAAGTCGGGATTCCTGGATGAAGCTCAGGGATGCCACGCTCGTGCGCAAACTTTTTCTTCCCCGAGGTCAGGAGTGGCCTGCTCAGCTAGGCAATTTGCCTTCCCGGATTCCGTCTTTGCGCGAGCTGAATCTACCCGCTTCAGAAAAGCGTCACGCGCAAAAAGGAGGCCGGGTTCAGGCAGAACGGTGTCTTGATTCTTTTTTCTCAAGCCGCAGTCGAAATTATTCGGCCTCGATTTCATCTCCCACAAAGTCCGCATCCGGTTGCAGCAGGCTAAGCCCCTATCTCACCTGGGGCAACCTTTCGATCAGTGAAGTACTGATGAAGCTTGAGCACAAGAAAGAAACCCTGGGCACAAGTTCTGATGACCTTTGGTGGAAGAGGAACCTTGAGTCCTTTGAGAGCCGCATTGCCTGGCATTGCCATTTCATTCAGAAATTCGAATCCGAGCCCGAGATCGAGTTTCAAAACATGAACCGGTCTTTTGATGGAATGCGGGAAACCGGATTCAATGAGGAATATTTCGAGGCCTGGTGCAAAGGCGAAACCGGATTCCCGATCATTGATGCCTCGATGCGATCGCTCAAGGTCAACGGCTGGATCAACTTCAGAATGAGGGCCGCTCTCATGAGCTTCGCGTCCTATCAGCTTTGGCTTCACTGGAGAAGACCCGCGCAGTTTCTTGCCAAACACTTTGTCGATTTTGAGCCTGGGATTCACTTCAGTCAGGCCCAAATGCAATCGGGGGTGACCGGAATCAATACGATCCGCATCTATTCGCCGAAAAAGCAGGCGATCGATCAGGATCCAAGCGGTGAGTTCATCAAACGGTTTTGCCCCGAGCTCTCCAGTCTTTCTCCTGAGGACTTGGCGGAACCCCATCTTACCCCACCCCTCCTTGCGGCATCGCTCGGGTTTGAGTCCGGAATCACCTATCCGAAGCCGATCGTGGATCCCGACGAGTCGTATTCCGCTGCTAAACAGAAAATCTTTGACTGGATGAACCGTCCC
>CANGWP010000085.1 GCA_947457605.1 Bdellovibrionales bacterium
AATGACGCTCCCGGAGCTGCGCTCTTTGTTGCTTGAGTGCCTTGAGTCGATGAATGCCGAAATTGAACGTCAGCCTTCTGCCCAAGCGGAATAAATCTCATCTAAAATTGTTTATGACAGTATACCCCAATTTGTGGGGCGCATCGCTTTTGACACATTCACAAACTGGGTCCTAATGAGTAATTTCCTTGAGTGATGCCTTGATTTGGCCGATAAGACCTTAAAGGTTTTGTGAAAATCAATCGCAAGGAGCACAAAATTAAATGCTGATTCGATCCCCAGGTATCCAGATCCCCTCCAGTCTGATTCAACCCGATGTCGTTGGTTTCAACCCGGATTTGGCTCCCCAAGGCTACATTCCGAATCCAATCGTGGTCGAGCAAACAGCGCGGGGTGAGCGCCAGTACGACATTTATTCGAGGCTTCTCATCGATCGGATCATCTTTCTCGGAACCGAGGTGAATGATGTGGTCGCAAATCTTCTGATTGCCCAGATGTTTTTTCTTGAGTCGAATGATCCCGACAAAGATATTCATTTTTACATCAATTCTCCCGGTGGCTCGGTTTATGCTGGACTTGGCATTTACGACATCATGAATTTCATCCAGTGTGATGTGGCCACCTATTGCATCGGGATGGCAGCTTCGATGGGAGCCTTCCTTCTCTCTGCCGGTGCGAAGGGAAAGCGATTCTCGCTTCCAAGCTCTCGGATCATGATTCATCAGCCCCTCGGCGGAGCCCGCGGTCAGGCGTCCGATATCGAGATTCAGGCAAAAGAAATTCTTTATTTGAAAAAGCAACTCAATGAGGCGCTTGCCCGTCATACCGGGCGTCCGCTTGATCAAATCGAAAAAGATACGGATCGGGACAATTACCTGAGCGCGGCGGAAGCTGCGGAATACGGGTTGATTGATAAAGTGGTGCAAAAAAGGGGAGCATAAGGGATGGACACACCGAAATACGGAAACAGCCTCGGAAATCTTACCTGTTCTTTCTGTGGAAAGAGTCAGCGCGAAGTAAAGAAACTCATCGCAGGACCTACGGTTTACATTTGTGATGAGTGCATTGATCTTTGCAATGACATCATCCGCGAGGAAGGGCAAAAATCCGGAACTGCCGCGACAGGTGCCGGCCAGACCGGTGCAGCGCTGCCGAAGCCAGCAGAAATCAAAGCTTTCCTCGACGAGTATGTGATCGGCCAGGAGAAGGCGAAAAGAATTCTTTCGGTTGCCGTATACAACCACTACAAGCGGATCAATCACCAGACCTCGCTCAAAAAGGGCGACAAATCCGGGGTCGAGCTTGCAAAGAGCAACATCCTGCTCGTGGGTCCGACCGGGTCCGGAAAAACCCTTCTTGCAGAGTCGCTCGCACGGGTGCTGAACGTTCCCTTCGCAATTGCGGATGCGACGACCCTTACCGAGGCCGGATATGTGGGCGAGGATGTTGAAAACATCATTTTGAATCTTCTCCAGAATGCGGAAAACAATGTGGAGAAAGCCCAGCGGGGAATCATCTATGTGGATGAGATCGACAAGATCTCCCGCAAAAGCGAGAACCCTTCGATCACCCGCGATGTGAGCGGAGAAGGCGTACAGCAAGCGCTTTTGAAACTCATGGAAGGAACGATTGCAAACATTCCTCCGAAAGGGGGAAGAAAGCACCCACAGCAGGAATTCATCCAGGTAGACACCCGGAACATCCTGTTCATCGTGGGTGGAGCCTTTGTGGGGCTGGATAAGATCGTGGCGCAAAGAAGCGGAAAGCGTTCCATGGGCTTCAACGCGAACATCACCTCGAAGGAAGATCTCAATATTTCCAAACTTTTTGCCAAGGCGGAGCCCGAGGATCTTGTGAAGTTCGGGATGATTCCGGAATTCATCGGACGCGTGCCGGTGATCGCAACGCTCGAGGAGCTGGATGAAGCAGCTCTCGTGAACATCCTGACTCAGCCAAAGAACGCTCTTACCAAGCAATACCAGAAGCTGCTTGAGTATGATGGAGTCCAGCTTGAGTTCGAGCCGGATGCGCTGGATGCCATTGCGAAAGAGGCGATCAAGCGGAACACCGGAGCGAGGGGGCTTCGCGCGATTGTCGAGCAGGCGATGCTTGATGTGATGTATGATCTGCCCGGAGATCAGACCATCAAGAAGTGCGTGATCACGAAGAATTCCATTTCGGGCGGAGAAAAGCCTCTTCTCGTGACTGGAGAGAAACGCGAAACCGCCTGATTTCCGAAGAAAAATTCATTGGGAAAGGTCATGGAGCGAGAGCTTCATGACCTTTTTGCTTTTGCTTTCAAGTATCGATTCCTTTCGTTGAATCGAGCGTGATTAGTATTTATACTTGCTTGCTATAAAAAATAATTGACACGGTCGATTTCATCGGGGTAGGGTCTCTCCTTCCTTTGGAGTAGGAGTTTATGAAAAAAAGTTTGGTTTTGGTTCTCGGATTGTTCTTTGGAGTTCAAGCGAATGCGGGTGGAGTTTCCTGTGAAGCGGTTAAGCGCGGAGAAGGAAGCTCGATTGAGCGCGGAGTAAAGGTCCGCACCGATGATGGCTCGTTTGAAGAATACGTTTGGTTCGGCTCCGAGACAAATCCTCGGGACAGGGCGCAGAACGATTGTTCTTATGTGCTCGCCACCACCTATTGCCTACCAACCACGCCAAAACCGAATGACCAGTTTCAGAACGTGGGCGACCCGGGATTCGGTCCAAGACTTTATGTGAAAAAGTCCTCGGAGGCGGGAGTCCTTCATGTCTCCAACAGTCAATATCAGGGATATGAGGGTGAGTACCATGCCTTCTACTCCGATTGTGAGAAGACCCGTGCTAAACTTGCGCTTCGCTCGGTGGAAGCGGTTCAGTACGAAGTCCGCAAAAAGAAGTGCATGGACGACGGATACCCCGAATGGGCGTGCCCTGGCTTGTTTTTCTGATCAGTTGCCGGAAACCAGCACCCTGAGGGTTGCTTCATCCGCTTTCAGCTCCGAGATGCTGCCGCCGGGCGTGGCATCGGGATACATGATGTCCTTCGGATCATCATTGTGATTCAGGCCGATGAAATGCCCAAGCTCATGGGCAAAGGTTTTTCTTGAGCTCACTCTTGAATCGAAGTGGCAGTCGCCATTGCAGAAAGAACTGGCACCGTTGATCATCACCATGGCAGCCTGCGGACCATCTTCCCCGTTTTGAACCGTGGTCATCCCCACGAACTTTTTGGAGTACGGCCAGGGATTTTGAAAGAAGATGACATTTCCGAGAATGGCATCAGGACTGGCAGGATTTCCCGCATACGGAGCGCCCCGGGTCCATTCTCCTTTGAAATCGAAAATGGATTTTCCTGCTTTTTGTTCCCAGTAGCGGAAGGCGTCCTGGAGATCACTCATCGCCTGATTTGATTTCATGATCGTGGAATCCGCATAGATCGGAACCGGAATGGATTTCCAACCGAGGTGGCCGGATCCACCGCAAGCTGTGATGAAAAACAACAGGAACAACGAACCGAGATGCCATCCATGGCCCATACTCATGCTCTCCCTGAATCATTATTCCACAATCAAAATTTAAAAATGGAGAAAAAAATGACTCAAAATGAGTGCCAGAGTTTTGACCCGGGCCGGGTGGATCGATGCGTTTGGTAAGGGCGCGGGATCAAAGAACAAATCCAAGACCGAAGGAATAAAGGGTTGCTGATCTGCCAATGTGCCGTCCAAAGTCGGTCTGAAAATAATACCTCCCCAAACGCCATCGTAAAAATAAAGAGAGGGTTGCGGTGAGTGCTTTGTCCTGATCGATCGTGTATCCGGCCGTAGGAGGCTCGGTCAGGCTTTGTTTGATGAAGAGCGCGCTCCCGCGGATTCCGAGTTCTGATCCCGAGCTTGCCACGACTTTCGCGGCACAAAAGGCGACTTTTGCACCGAATGCGGGCACGCTTGACTGCTGGTAGGTGACCAGCCCTTGCACGGCACTCACTCCTCCTGAACCATAAATTCCATTGAAGTCGGCACTGAGCGCCCAAAAACGATTCTCATAATTGATTCCGAATCCTGGGCAAAAGCCAAGATTGGTCGAGAGTAGTCCTGTATTCTCAAAGGGACCCACCAAGGTGGCTTCGGACTGCCAGCCGATCACCTCCAAGGATGCGCGTCTCCTGACCCGGGATACTCTTGATTCAAGGGTGCTCAGGTGGCCACGAACGCGAGCCTAAAGGTCATCCACTTTCTTTTCTTCATGCTCCAGTTTTTCAAGCGCCGATTTTGAAAATTGAGCTTCTTCACGATCTCTGGAGCTCAAAGCGGTGTATTCCTTGGTTCCCAGGATTCTTTCTGCCTGCGCAACATAAGAATTGAAAAGCTCGCCTTGAAACGATTGAGAAAACTGTTCGCGTTTTACCTCCCTTGAATTTGAAACGGCATTCCGGAGAGCCGCCATTTCTCTGGGATAACGTTGATAGAGCTCGGCACCAGGTCCTGCATAGGGAACGCTTGCTTTTTGTGTCGGCTTCCTTTTTTGTGAGGTGACCGGTCTGCGCGCCGTATCTTGATATCCTTCCACCGACTCCGGATTTTGCATTTTTGTGGTTTTGTCCGAGTTCGAGCATGAGCGTGGAACCATCATTCAGACTGATTCGCGTGTGGGCACCGCAGGATGTGATTCCGACGTAATCGTTCGTCGACCTCAGAAGAGAGATGCCCACCCGGTGGTCATTGTTGACCTCACGCTCGAGTTGAAGGCTGACCCCTTTTTTTTCCGCGATCAAAATTAGACCAACGAGGATGAGCCCGCATTTGAGGTGCGCATCATCGACATAAATAAACCAAAAGCGCCAAGCAGGAGTTTAGGTTTCAGCAAGTGTTCGATCTTTCTCGCCCATTCCGAACCAAACCCAGAGCACCGAAGCAAAGGAGATGCATGCCAGGCTTGCGGTCCAGGTGAAAGAGAAGTGATAAATGTTGAAAAGAACATTCAGACTCAAAAAGGTAAGGCAGACTCTGAAAATTTCGCCCATTTTGGCCCAGGGTTTGGATTCAAGGATTGCAGCCCAAAGGGTGACTCCAAACCACAATAGCATCGAAACCCAGATTTTTTCGGAAGTCTTGAGCGGAGATTTGTCATTGATCACAAATTGCAGAATTCCCATGAATACAGCAAGATTTGCGATCAGATAGCCCGTCGAGCCGGGAAGCGCCCTGGTGACGAACTTGATTTGGTCTTTTGCGCAAGTGTGAGGGCTTTTGTTTTCGTACGGAGGAAGATTGCGCGGACGCCAACCCGGCGGCATGAACCAGAGCTTGATCTTGTCGACAAAGTGAGTGGCCTGTTTCATGTCGTTCCAAAGAACCATGAACCAGTGGCAGTTCAGATAGGTCGGATCCCAGGATTTCGGATGGATTGTGATTCCGTAGTAAACCTCCTCCACCTGGTGCTGGAAAGTCCCGAACAGGCGGTCCCAGATGATGAAGGTTCCACCGTAGTTTTTGTCCCAATAAACGCGATTCGCGCCATGGTGAACCTGGTGGTGGTAGGGAGTGTTGAGCCAGGAGTCAATCCACTTCGGGAATTTGCCAACCACGCGGGTGTGGGGAACGAATTGATACACAAGGTTTGCCGCAACCACCGGGATGATCATTTCCGGAGAAAATCCAATCCAGGCCAGCGGCCAGTAGAAAAGGAAGGACGCGGCTCTTTGTGTGAAACTGGTTCTCATGGCAACCGCATAATTGAGCTCCTCCGCGGAGTGATGGGTGGCATGAGCGGCCCAGAGGATATTGATCCGGTGACCAGCTCTGTGGAACCAGTAGAACAGGATGTCGCTTCCGATGTAGCAGAGAATGTAATTTGCGAGTGTGGGCTCAAACCGGGTCAATGCATACTTTTCGTAGATGAGTCCGTAGACATAAAACACGGCAACCGATACGGCGACATTCACGCATTGAGCGATGATCATCGTTCCCATTCCCATCAAACTGTCTTGAAAGGAGTAGTATCCATTTTTTTTTCGGATGCAGTAGATGAATTCGGAAAGAGTGAGGAGCAGTACGGCTGGGGCAACAATTGCGTATACGTTGATCATGATTCAATCCTACCCGTTGAATCATGGGGAATCCAGCCAAAATTCCCTATATTTTAGCTTGTGGATCCCGAAAAAAAGAACCCGTCGGGGTAGGAACTCCGCGGGCGTCAAAAAGAACCCCCGTGCTTTTCTGAATTTGAAGCAGGCTTGCAGGCCATGGAAATTTTCGGTTTGCACTCGCCATCAGGTCGCGGGTTGCAAGCTCGGTCCAAAGGTGCATTTTTTCAGGATCCCAAAAGTCTACGGGGAATCCGCCGCGAGAGAGATCCTCGTCCCAGCGGGATGGAATCGCGGTGAGAATCTTCAAGATGTTCACGCGGTTGCCGGTAAGTGGTCCGCCCACCCACTTGCGCGGCACAATTCGATACGTGCGCCAGTTTTCCTCGAATTCAGGATGTTGAAGGCCTGCAAGCTCGAGAAAGCTCATTCCATAGGCGCTGCAGCCTGCACTTTGACGGAGGAGGGGGCGGGCATTCAGGCCGGCATAAATCTTATGGTATCCGAGTCGTTCGTATTCACTCAGATACCGGGTGAGTCTTTCGCAGGTGGACTCCTTGATCTCAAATCGGACGAAATTGCTCCGGCCGGTCTCGAACATGGCGGATAGGTCCTTCTCGATGAAATCCTGGGAATCAAACTTCCCTCGATAGTTCTTGAAAACCACGCCCATTCCGTATCCTTGGAGGAAGATCGCCCGTCGTTCCTCGCTATTGCCTGTAGAAGTAACGCCGGAATAAACCACAGGGGCGTTCCCGCATTGAAGTTCGACGAATACGTGTCCGATCGAATGACGGGAACCTCCAGGAACTTTGGCGATTTGGTTTCGAAGTGCAGAAAGCGTGAGTCTCCGAGGGCTATCCCAGCGAGTGGGGGTCGGGGCCTTGATGAAATGCAGGGTGATTTGATCGGAAAAGCAAGTTGCCGGGGAGAGCAAAAGGAGTAGGAAAAGGAAACGCATGAAAGCAATGGTTAGAAGCTTTGTGGGGGCTGTGCAGATCATATTAATTTGACACAAATTCCACCCATCCCCAGCCAAGGAGATGCCAAAAATGGGATCAAAATAAAAGTCAATTCTTTTCATTGGGCGGCGAAAGAAAATCATCAAGAATCGAGGCGCGTCATCAGGGGAACACACCGCAGGGAAATTTTGGTTTTCCCGAAACTCCCTCTACCTATTGCCATTCGGTTGTGATGAACTAGGGAACAGGAAGGAGTGGTAGTGCAGGAGCCCTTCTGGCAAATCCCCGCACTACCGGATCTCATCATGAGCAAGCAAGCGAAAACAGAGAAACTGACGGTACCGGTTCTTCCCCTTCGGGAAGTGATCGTGTTTCCCCATATGGTGGTTCCTCTCTTCGTAGGACGTGAAAAATCCATTCATGCCCTCGAGGAATGTGTAGAGAAAAAGAAGGAACTTTTTCTTGTGGCCCAAAAGGCCGCGACCACGGTGAATCCAGGCGAAAAGGATATTTTCCAGATCGGAACCCTGGGCACGATTCTCCAGATCCTGAGACTTCCGGACAATACGGTAAAGGTTCTCATTGAAGGCAAGCGTCGCGCAAAGATGCTGAAATTCAGCGACGGCGAACACATGATCGAAGCCGATGTTGAAATTGTGGTTGAGGCGAGCGAAAAGGGCGTCGAGAGTGAAGCCCTCGTTCGCTCGCTCAAGGCAACCTTCGAGAACTATGTAAAGCTCAACAAGCGAATTCCGCCAGAGATGCTCATGAGCGTAAACGGAATCGAAGATCCATCCCGCTTGGGAGACGTGATTGTTGCGCATTTGAATCTTCGATTTGAAGACAAGCAGATGGTGCTCGAGATCACCGACCCAACCAAGCGTCTTGAGAAGCTCCTTGAGCTCATGCAGGGCGAGATCGAGATCCTGCAAGTCGAGCGCCGCATTCGTACCCGCGTGAAGAAGCAAATGGAGAAGTCTCAAAAAGAGTACTATCTCAACGAGCAGATGCAGGCGATCCAGAAAGAGCTTGGCGAAAAAGACGAGTTCAAAGCCGAACTCATGGCGATCGAAAAGCAGATCAAGTCCAAGGCCATGAGCAAGGAAGCCAAAGAAAAGGCCACAAAAGAGCTGAAAAAACTCAAGATGATGTCGCCGATGTCAGCCGAAGCCACGGTCGTGCGCAACTACATCGACTGGATCATCAGTCTTCCTTGGGGTGAATATACTGAAGACAGCCATGACCTGGCTGTTGCAGAGGACATTCTGAACGAAGACCACTACGGTCTTGAAGACGTGAAAGAGCGCTTGCTTGAGTACCTTGCCGTGCGCACTCTTACTGAAAACTCCAAAGGGCAGATCCTTTGCTTCCTTGGACCTCCAGGTGTGGGTAAAACCTCGCTTGCCCGCTCCATCGCAAAAGCGCTGAACAAGAAGATTGTCCGGGCTTCGATGGGTGGGGTTCGGGATGAAGCTGAAATCCGCGGGCATCGCCGCACCTATGTGGGCGCGCTTCCCGGCAAGATCATCCAGTCGCTGAAGAAAGCAGGATCCTCGAATCCAGTGTTCCTGCTCGATGAAGTGGACAAGATGAGCATGGATTTCAGGGGTGATCCGTCATCCGCCCTTCTTGAAGTGCTGGATCCGGAGCAGAACATGAACTTCGGAGATCATTACCTGGAAGTGGATTATGATCTCTCGAAAGTGATGTTCGTGCTGACCGCAAACTCAATCAGCGGAATTCCTCGTCCCCTTCTTGATCGGATGGAAGTGATCACTATCTCTGGCTACACCGAGATCGAAAAATACAACATCGCGAAAAAATACCTGCTCACCAAGCAAATGGAGCAGCATGGTCTCAAGCCGGAAGACATTTCAGTGGATGACGATGCCCTTCGCAATGTGATCAGGCTTTACACCCGTGAAGCGGGTGTGCGGAACCTTGAGCGCTTGATGGCGACTTTGTGCCGGAAGGTGGCGAAAAAGCTGGTCGATCAGCGTCTTGAGGCGGTGAAGAGCAAGAAATCCGACAAGATCGGCGTGATCCGCGTAAAGAGCGAGGATCTCGAAGAAATGCTCGGGCCACCACGCTATCTTGCAAACAAGCTTGAGGAGAACAACGAGGTTGGTCTCACAAACGGGCTTGCGTACACCGAGATGGGCGGCGAGATGCTTCAAATCGAAGTATCCGTGGTTCCAGGCAAGGGGGCAGTCAAGATCACGGGAAAGCTTGGAGATGTGATGCAGGAGTCTGCGACCACCGCCATGAGCTACGTGCGTTCGCGCGCGGAAGCTCTGGGCCTTAGTCCTGATTTCTATCAGAACATCGACATTCACTTGCACGTTCCAGAAGGAGCGGTACCGAAGGATGGACCTTCTGCCGGGATCACGATGACGACTGCGATCACAAGTGCGCTGACCAAGATCCCTGTGAAACGGGATGTGGCGATGACCGGAGAGGTCACTCTTCGCGGCCGCGTGCTTCCGATCGGGGGCTTGAAGGAAAAACTTCTTGCCGCCAAGATCGCGGGCATCAAGACCGTGCTGATTCCCAAGGATAACGTCGCCGATCTGAAGAAGATCCCGATCGACATCAAAGAAGGAATCAAGATCATCCCGGTGGATCATGTGGACCAGGTGCTTCGTTGTGCGCTTTCGCTTGAGAAGCCAGAAGAGTTTCTGGCGAAGGCAGGTGGGGTAGGCGATATCCCGGCTGCGATCCTCGAGAAGGCCACTGCAAAGACCAAAAGCACGTCTGCTGTGAAGCACTGATTTTTCAGGACCAAGCTCCTGAATCGA
>CANGWP010000086.1 GCA_947457605.1 Bdellovibrionales bacterium
GGATTCCAGTATCCCACCAAGGCGGGCCCCGAAATCGGGGTTGCCTCGACCAAGGCCTTTACTTCACAACTCACCATTCTCTGTGCTCTCGCTTTGGATGTCGCGCGCCTTCGCGGTCTCCAAGTTGGACGGGAATCCGTGCAGGAATCGTTTACGGGCCTTGCCCGCCTGCCTCAGGATCTGGACCAGGTTCTCTCGAAAAGTGAAACTTTCATGAAAATGGGAGAAAAACTGAAAGACCAACGAATCATCCTTTTTGTCGGTCGGGGAACCATGTACCCGATCGCACTTGAGGGAGCACTCAAGTTCAAGGAGCTCACCTACCTCCCCGCCGAAGGCTTCGCGGCAGGAGAACTGAAGCACGGACCCATCGCCTACATCGACCCGAAGGTTACGGTGGTGACTCTCGCTCCGAAGGATGAGTGGTATACGAAGACAATCTCGAATCTGGAGGAAATCCGGGCGCGGGGCGGCCACATCATCACGATCGGCACCGAGGGCGATGATGAGGCGAAACGACTTTCCCACGAATTCATCGGGCTACCAAAGTCCTCTTGGGGAACGCAGCCGATTTTATCTGTGATCCCGCTTCAACTCCTCGCCTACGGCTGCGCGAAGGCGCTCGGGCGGAACATCGACAAACCGCGGAACCTGGCAAAATCAGTGACTGTGGAATGAGCAATCCCGAGGCCCGTCTCGACAATCCCGACTTTGTTCGTGAGATCAAGACTCCTGAGTTCCTTCCGTGGAGCCAAGCCTTGTTTACCGCAAACGGGACGGAATACCGGTATTCCGGTGGTTGGATGTTCCCGGTGACGGCGGATCAAAAAATCGCTGCCAGGGATTGGGCCCAAAAGAATCATTTTTCAGATCTGAACATCCTCAAGGATCTCACCTGGATTCCAGGACCCGAACAGTGGTTTGAGGACGGAACCAGTCGCGCTGAAACCCTTGCATCCAGTGAGCGGTTTCATGAGCACGCGCGCTCTGTTTTTGGCCAATCCCTCCAGGCCGAACCCCTTCATGATCCTTGGTTCAACTCCACTGTGATTGGCGCCTGCGCGGAAAAGGCAACCGGCCTCACCCGTCTTGCGGTGATCCAGTTTTCACCACCGCCTCCGGGCGTCCAGGAAATCCATCACATCTCTGAGTATGAATTCATGCCATCCCCCTTCGCTGTGACTTTTGAGGAGTGGCGAAGACAAAAACAGCTCGCCTATCAGACACCCGAGGGCGTGGACGTTGTCAATTTGCGCGAGGAAGATGGTGCCTCATTTTCCAGGATTCCCGCACCGTTTTACACCTGGCCCAAAGAAGGTCCGATTCCCATGCTGAGCGCAGTCGAGGCAAAAGACCTAAGCGAGGTTGCTTCAAGTTATGAACATGCCGAAGTGATCCTGTTTTTTGCCTGGTTTTGATCGCTACTGCTGTTCGGTTTGATTGTACCCGTTATTCAAATAAATCGGCGCCGGATCCGGATCAAGCGTCAGGTTCTCCCGGTCCTCGTCTGCTCTGTGAAACATCACTCCGTAATACTGATGGGATGCGATCACCCGGAGTGCTTCGAAGTCTTGCTGCCAGCTTTGGGCCGCTCGGGTGATGAGACCCCGGTAGCGATTCGCTTGAACCCGATTCGCAGTGGGAAGAGCGGAACGGATCTCATCAAACGGAATTTCAAGCCCGCACTCCTTGGCAAAAAGAATGTTCTTCGCGTTTTCAAGCGCCGGCACGACTTCACGGAGCGCTTTCACCCGAACCACATTGCTCACGGGCATCATGTAGCCAAAGAGAGATCCATACTTATCGAGCTTCTTGTGGTAAATGCCAGTGCTTCCGGCCAAGCCCTCGCGGATGTCGGTGATCACCGGCGTGAAGAATTGGCTTACAATGCGGTCGGCAAGTCCGTACAGCGGAAGCCGGTAGGCCGCCACATCGGATTGCTGCTTTTCAAGTGTATGCGCCGCAAGAGAAAGGAAATTTCCATAATGGTTGAGGAAGCGCGCAAACTCAAGCTCACCTGCGCCCCGCGCCTGCGCCTCTTTGTCCATCACCTCGCCGATCTGAAACGAGTGAATCAACTCATGCCCGATCGTATAGAGCTGAACCAACGGGCTCTGCTCTTTTGAGATCCACATGAAACGATCCCCGTCCGAAATCAGTCCGTGCGGATTCTTTTTGCGGGCAAAACACTCGCCCGCAAACTGATCGAGATTCAGCTTCTCCCGGCCCCGGGAGTGACGGTCCAGAATCGAGATTCGGTTCGGAGTGAGCGTGTCGCAAAAAAGGTCGACAAACGAAACACCTTCATCAATCGCGTATTGTCTCAGATTGTATGCCGCATAAGGGAGCACGCTCATGAGCGCGATCAGGGAATGAACATCCGAGTTTTCGCGACGATTGATGATGCTTTGAAGCTCGATCAATCTTGGATGCTTTGCGAAATGCGCCTTTCTTGCCTCAGCAATGAAGTTCTCGCGCTTTTCCTTTGAGATCCCTTTTGCCTCTTCCATGACTCTGAGCCATGCGGTCCGAATCTCGCGGATTTCAGGATCGATGAACTCGGAATCGACAAGTCTTCTGCAGTTTTTGAGTTCCCACTCGGTTGCCGACCGGGGCGCGCGGCCTTCATGCGTGATCACAAAGGTCTCGCGATACAGACTCCGCCCTTCCTCGATCGTTCCATCAAAAAGGGAGGCAAATTCGGCTGCATGGCCTGAGGCCTTGAGTCTGCGGGTGGCAAGCTCGGAGAACTGGTCCAGCAGGGATTCAAACCGCTGGCGAAGAAGGAACGACATCCCTCGGGCCGGGAATTTGGAGGTGATCATGGTGCGGATCAAGGACCGCATCTGATTGAGATTTCTTCGCTCATCCGGAAAGGTTTCAATCTTGTGGCGAATGAGGAAACTCAGGTGGCCGTAGTTGAAAAGATCACTCCTCATCATTTCTGAAGTGTATCCGCGATTCACGATGTCCTGGTTCAGGACATTGATTTCATCGAGCACCATGTACACATCTTCATCGAGGATGTTGTCGAGAGACTGCAGGAGCGAAACGAGGCGCGCCTGATGAAGATTCATCTTCGCGTAGTACCCGGCAATGGTTTTTCGATCAATGCGCTTCTCGATCAGCTCGATCATGCTGTAGATTGTTTCCATGCAGCGAGGATGAATGAAGGAAGTGATCTCACGCACCTGGAGTTTCAGCGCGTAGAGATAGCCTGAAACCCGGTAACTTTCGGGATTCGTCTCACGCACGAGCTTTCTGAGCTCCCGAATGATATTGGCCACTTGAACGAGCTGGGCTCCGACAAACGCAGGGAGAGCGCACTGAAACGGCGCTGGATCATGGGGAGACGCCGCCTCACGGGCCGGGATCGAATCCGAACTTCCGAGATCATCCACCACCACGAAGGGGGCATAGCCTCCGCCCTTCGAGGTGTTCACAATCGAGCTCATCGGGCCTTTTTCTTTGGGAGCGTACCGGACAAGCGCATTGTGGGTAAGCTTGGGAAGCGTCTCATTGCCACCGTAAAACACCCACATCCGGATGTCAGCCGCAAGGTTCGCAAAACGGAACCGCACGCGTCCGCGACTGCGAACCGCCACCGGAATCCGCGCGATCTTCACAACTTTCTGATAGGCAAACTGCTCGGGATTCCGTCTGGCCTCTTTGATGACCTCACGCTGTTTTTTCTCGTCGAGAGTCATCAGAATGTGGACCCCGGTTCCTCCCGAAAGGTTCGGCGCCTTGATCACCCAGTCTTCGGGATTCTTCTCGATGATGTCGAGCGACTCATCCTTGGAGGGCAGACATTCGGGAGGAGTGATCCGGGTCGGACTGAGTCTGAGGCCGCGGGCCTCCAGCTCTTTTCTGAAATATTCAGGCGCGTAATCGGTGAGAGTTGCAAGAATGATCTTGTTGTCGAGAAGACGATTGAGTCCCCCCATGTAAAGTTTCCGGTTTACGATGGCATCGAGCGCACCGGGAATCGCATAGTCGGACTCGAGCGGAACCGGATTGCCCTTGTCGTCCTGAAGGAACTCGGGATCCGATGACTTCCAGGGCTTCAGCACATCAACACAGTAAATGGATTCTCCACTTTCAGGGTCGCGAAGCAATACACCCTTCTCGCGATCAAAGAGCGCACTGTCGCTGTTCACGCGCGAATAAATTGAAGTCACGACCGGATCAGAGCCGTCGACGGTACGAAGGCGGATCCAGCCCTCTTTGTCCTGAAAGAGTTGTCCCGGATCACAGTACACAAGACCTGAATACGCTGCAAGCTGATGAATTTCGGGAGCAGCCCCATTCGCGCCTCCCGGCGGGAGAAGAACCTGGATTCCATCCTTGCGACCGGTCCAGGACTCGCCAAGCGACCGGTAAGTCTCGCGCAAAACCTTGAAGTGATCATTCGCAAACACCGATCCAAGAGCGTCCAGAACCTCGGGGTCCTCGCGCAGAATTCCTTCGAGAATGTTTGCATTGTTCGAGGCGCCGGATGGAGATCCGGCATTCAACTCCAGAACCTTGAAGGGAAGCTCGGGAAGCTCATCCGCCCTGCCCTGAAGCACAAGCCCGGTGAGTTTTCCCCGATTTTGCAGATATTCCTCAACCAGAACCAGATCAAGCCCCACATTGTCGAGGAAGGGATAGTCCTTCATGTTCTCGTGGTGAAGCTGGGGAATGTAATGGGGAGAGTTTTCGGTGGCATCGAGAAACGCTTTTCGGATCTCGGCAGGAAGAGCGTTTACGAAATCACTCTCGCGGATGGATTTTGCTCCGTAGATGCTTTGAAGCACCATGCGGAGGGATACCATGAGAACCTGCGCAGCATGTTCGATCGAGTTGAAAACCGATTTCGGAAGTGGAACCACCGAAGTGGTCACGGGAACGGTGAAAATCCGGTACACCCCGTCCTTGTCGCTCTTCTGAAACGTGAGATCGCGCTTCTTCAAGAACCGTGTGAGACGCTGACTGGAATGATGGTGCGACTCCACCGGACGGCCCAAGATTGCATCGACCAGGGTCCGGGAGTGGCGATAGCCGCCGCGACCCTTGGAGCGAAAGAGGTAGTTCGCAACACTCACCTCGTATTTTCCGATGAAACCCTTATTGGGTTGGTAAGGGGATTTTGAATTCATTTTTCCAACACCCGCACGATGTCTCCCTTGGGTTGCCGCTCGAATCTTAGATGGCTTGACCTTTTTAATCAAGCTCTTTCTGCTGCAAAAACAAAGAGTAAATAATTTTAATTTAATTAAACAAATTTTATTGACGTATTACACTCTTTTCATTTACTAACTCCGCATGATGAAGTCCATTCTGACAGCCTCGATGATGACTCTCTCAATCCTGATCCCGGCACAGGCACAGGTCGCCCTTTCGGACCGGGAACTTCCGGTACCCTACTCGAGCAACCGCTCGATCCAAGGGTTCCAACCCTCACTGCTCGCAAGTGAGGATAGCGCAAATCAGCTCTACAAACAGATGCCGACCTCGATCTTCACCCGAAGATCGGGCTGCTACCAGCGGGCCCACTACTGGTCTCATGAATTGCTCGACTCGCTTGGACTGAAAAGCATGAAGGTTTTCTTGTTCTTCACCGAGCGATACCAGCGGGAATTCGATTACCAGTGGTCCTTTCACGTGGCACCCCTCATTCCTGTGAAGCTCGCGGATGGATCCATCGAAGAACGCGTGTTTGACCCGGTTTTCATTTCCCCTCCGTCTTGGGCGCGTCCCGAAGACATCAAGCGTTTCGATTCCCGTCCGATCACGATCACCCAATGGACCCGCTATTTTATTTTTCCAAAGACCGACTGCCCGTTGATCGAAACCTATGAGGAATACCTGAACCATCAGGAACTTAGCTACTGCTTCGTAATGAAGACTCCGATGTACACCTACTCCCCGATCGACTTCGATCGTGACCGAAGCGGGAAATCAGGTTCCATCGGATCAAACTGGTACGACCCGAAGCTTCAGGTCCGAACCAACTGGAGACCGGGCGATCTTGAAAACATGCGGAAAGGCTTGAAAGGGGAATGAGATGAACAGCACCACTCCAGGAACTGCATCCATGAGCCAAATTGAAGGTACTTCTCGGAAACTCGTATCCCTTCCTTCTGCCAGAACCCAAGGTACGGAAGAACTCACCCGACTTCTCACCCGTCCGGCGCGCACGTTCGAGGAAATGATTTCCGCAATCGCGCTTGATGGAGGGACTGCCCTTCTTTCCGCACCTGTTCAAGCTCTTCCCGTTCACCGGAGCTCAGGCACCGTGGGATTCAATTACTCTATTGCCGCAAAAATGCTTGCGTATGTCCGGGTGGGACTGACCACCTCCAGCCACTGGATGATTCAATCCCTGATCCTCGACGGCACATCCTCGTGGGTAACCCACTACTATTCCGCAGATGGCTCTTTTGCCTATAGCGAGGGGCCAAGCACCCAAGGCTTTGAGAACATTCCTTCCTCGACCTTCGAGACTGCATGTCCGATCCTGAACTTCCTGTATACGATTGCATCGATTGAGTATCCAAAAACCGCGGAGGGCGCCGCAAACACATCTCTTCTCCACACCATCGAGCGCATTTTGAAACGAGTGGAACTGACCCGCGGAGAATCACTGTCTTTCAACCTCGGCGCCCGCGACCCTGCAATCGTGCGCTTGAATGAAAAACTTTTGAAACTCGAGTGCGATCCTGTTTACACCTGGAAAGAACGCCAGACGATCTTCTCCAAGGTGAAGGAAGAACGAAAAACCCTGATCGCGACCAAGAAGCGCGCACATCGCAGCCATTTTGTGAGCTACACCCTTCCCCTGCTGGTTTCAGATTTCGGGAACTTCCTTTCCCGTTTCAAGATCCGCCCACTCAGCAATCTTTTCGGGTTGGTTGAGCGGATCCTGCTCGATCCGGTTCGCTGGTTTTTCAAAGTGGTGCGCGGAAACATGGGGTATTCGGTTGCGCTTGCGATCTACAGCCCATTCACCTTTTTCTTCATCACCCAACCCATGAACCCCCACGCAATGTGGGCGGTGGGAAAAGTTCGTTCCGCCTACATCGACACCACCGACAAGATGAAAACCCTGCTCGGAGCAGGAGTTGCAGCGAGCGCTGCCGGTGCCACAGAAAGCACCGAACCAAAATCGGAGCAAAACCCGAAATCCAATTCTTCATCCGGAATCGGGGCGCCTGCGGGAAATTCGATGCCTGCAGCGAGCGGCCCCGTCTCCGGCATGCCCCTTTCTTCGGATCGCCCGGAAGTGGCAACCCAGAGCTGGGAGGATCGCATGAGCCAGTTCAAGGCCATGCAAATCGCCTACGAGGGAAATCTCGAGATCGCGCCCCGCTTTGGACGGCTTGAGCAGATGGAGACCCAGCTCAACTGGCCCCTCATCGTGGAGAGCACCTGGCTTGAAACCGAACGCTACCTTCAGTTCCTGAACTTTTTGAAAGCAAATGAAAAGGACTACGATCCTGCCTTCATCCGCTTTGCCGAGAAAGAAAAGTCCCGCGCCGAGGAGGTGCAGTTTTATCTCTGGGACCGGAACATCCGCTTCATTCTGGACCACCCCTACACCATGATGGACGAGACCCGGGAACAAACCCAAATGGATCACTATGTGGGCCGCTCTTTCATCCTTCTTCGCGACATGACGAACACGCTTGCAAGCCGCAAGAAGGGAATTCCACTTCCCCATGGCCATGACCGCATCATCGCGCTTGCCAAGAAATTCGACTCCGAATATCGCGCAGGCGGGAGCGTGCTCGACCGCTTGAAGAACAATTCGAAAATCTTTGGAAGCCGCGATCCACTGAACACCTCAGAACTTCGGAACTACATGAAGCGCCAGTGGGAAGTGCTCTACCTCCTGCAAAACCACGCCCAGGAAGCATCGAACTCCGGACTCCAAATGTACAACTGGTCCATCCGGAACACCGTCCACCTGCTTCAGTCGCTCTACTCCACCAAGCGCGAGGAGCTTTCCCTGATCGCCCTTCAATTCAAGAAGGGCCTCAGCCGATCGAAGCTTTCCGGAAATGCCTCCTTCAAGCAGATCGATTCTCAGTATGAGGCACTCTTTCACATGATGGTGCTTGAGTTCACTTCGATCCGAAAGGAACTTTCGGAACATCTCAAGAACGACATCGAGGCTTCTCAACGAAAACACCTGATCGAAGGACTTGAAAGTTTCTTTCAGGAGCGGGATTCTCTCCTAAAACAGGCGAACCTCATTTAAGATCCGGGTCCGATGTGGACCCGCTTGATCCTGATTCTGAGCTTCAGTTTTGCCGCGACCGACGCGTGGGCACAAGCTCAGCGGGGCTCAAACCCGCCTGACATGAATCTCCAGACCTTCCGTCCGCGAGGAACCATTCCCTCGATCGGGGAAATCCTTAAGAACTTTCACGGTTCCTATGCAGTGTCGTACATGGGACCACGAATCAACGGTTCTCCCGATGAAACCTACAACGTATTCATTCCGGATGTGGCCCCGGTACAGCTCTTTCATTCGCTGAAACTCGGATACCAGGCCACCCCGAATTTGCAGATCGGCGTGGGCGCGGATGTCGTTCAAAACATGGTGAATGGAGTGATGGGCACCACGGGATTCGTCCGGAACCGTACCTCCGAGTGGTATGACCCATATCTTTATTTTGATCTTCCGAACCTCATTCAGGTCGATGGCTGGTTTGTCTTTACGAGCGCCTCCTTCAGTCTGCCCGTGGGTCCTGCATCGCTTGCATCCGCAAAAATCACCTCGATGATCCTGCAGCAAAGTTGGAACCTGAATACCTCAAGCCCCTTCAGCTTTGGATTTGGCTGGTTTTTGAACCCGCAATTTTACAATGATCCACTCCCGCAGGGATTCACCGATCGGCAGACGCTATTCCTGTCGTTTGGGCCGAATCTTGGATTCGCACTCTCAAAAACCATCAGCATCCGCGCGTCGGCAAGCTTCAATGTCGAACATCGCTCGCCGAATCCGAACGGACTTTTTCATCTGGGCGAGGCGCTCCCCGACACCGCTCGCGGAAGTCTGAGCTGGTCGCCTGACATTTCGCCTTTGTTTGTCTCCTTTGGCGGGTATGTGCAATCAGTGCTCTGGTCGCCCTCGTTTGACACTTCGATCGTGGGCGCGAATTTTTCGATCGGGTTTTGACCTTTCACTTCACCCGAAGCCTCGCAATGTAAATCGGCCCGGACCCCTTTGCCCGATCCGGAAAAATCTGAAAGCCATAGCGCGTGGCCTCGAGATCCGAAAGGTCTGAAGTGTCAGGATCAAGCTCCACCTGATCGCCCTTTTTCTTGAGCAACCGCTCGATCACTCCATCGTTTTCAAGGGGCGAGATCGAACAGGTGGAATAAACCAGGGTCCCGCCCTTCTTGAGCGAAAGAACAGCCGCACAAAGGAGCGAGTACTGTCGCATCGCAAGTTGCTTGGTTCGGGACTCTTTCCATTCGGACACCCTCTCGTCTTCTTCCATCAAGTGGCGCTCGCTTGAGCAGGGCGCATCGAGCAGCACGCGATCAAAGCTTGCTTTTTTCTTGAGCCCGAATTGATTTCCATCAAATCCGGTCACCGTGACCAGCGATTGCAGATTCTCTGGCACATGGCTTGCGATCACCTCTTTTAGTCGGCGTCTTCGTTCGGACGAAAGCTCGTTTGCC
>CANGWP010000087.1 GCA_947457605.1 Bdellovibrionales bacterium
CTGACCTATTCCTAAGAATGCTCCTCAACCATGACCCGTCCGCGAAATACGCTTCTTTGTATCAAATCATCCTGGGCATCCCGATTTTTCGCACCCACCTCAAAAATCATGGAAAGCAGCGCTTCTGCACTTTGATGAGTTCCCTTAGACCCTGCGCGATGCGGCACCGGCACGACCACAAAAGTCGCGTCTTTTCCCTGTTTAAAATTCCCCGTGCGCTTTGAAACCCCGAGAATCTCAGCCCCCGCAAGGGTCGCCCGATACAGCGCCTTGATGCAGCTTGCGCCTGTTTTTCCTGCGCGCTGGTTCTGCTTCACAAAACTCTGCATCACATCAAACATTGAAAGTACGGGCCCGCCGCCAATGTCCGACCCAAGTGCCCAACGCACACCTGCGCGCTCCGTTTTTTTGAAATCAAAAAGCCCGGAGCCCAGTCCTCGTTCCGCAATGGGCGCATTCGAGGTCGGACAATGGACGATGGCAGTGCGGGTTTTCGCGAGCATCTTCAGCTCCGCGTCTGACAGGTGAATCCCATGCGCCATGAGCGTCCTCGCCCCGAGCATTCCGACTTTCTGATAAATTTCCGTGTATGATTTTATCTTTTCAAAGCCCGGGAATCCCCGGTAGAGTTTCAGCGTAAACGCGATTTCCTCATGATTTTCAGACAAATGCGTTTGCTGAAAGCAGCGCGCACGATTCGCAAAAACCGCTCCCTTTTTCATGACCCGGGGCGAGGTGCTGATCGCAAACCGCGGGGTGAATGCGTAGCGTTTTCCAAATCGCCGAGTCATTTTTTCTGCAAGCCCGATCGCCTGATCCTCTGTCTGCGTAAGGTCCTTTGGCGAATTCATCGTCATGAGTACGTTCCCGATGACAAAATCCCCCTTTGCTTCCTTCATCGCTGCACTGAGGGCACACTCATGAATCGAACTGAACACAGCCCCTCCGAAGGTTCCCACCCTCGAAAGATGCTTGAAAAACTCATGGGCCCGGGTCTTCGAATACACGGGATCCGAGAACCGTGCCTCGGTTGGAAATGTGTAGCGCTCAAGCCATTCGAGCAGCGAATCCTTCGGCATCGTCCGGACCTCGTCCTGCACCCAGTGAAAGTGCATGTCAAAAAAGCCGGGCAAAAATACGGATCCGCGATGATCGAAGGTATTGGCCGCGCGAATTTTTTTTGCATATTTTTTTTGAGCGGCATCCCACGCGAGCACATCCTCGAGGATCGCACGCCCCGGAGCCCCAGAAACCACGAGCACTCCGTCTGCAATGAAATCACAGCGGGTATCGGATTTCGGATTCAGGATGGTGCCGCGATAAAACTTCAGACTCTTCTTCATCATTCCTTTGTGTATCACCGGAGGCACTCAAAAACCAAAGCAATGACGATCACTTCAATGAATTTAGTGGTTTCCCTTGGTGTCTTTTGGGACACATTGTGAAAAAAGACACAATTGATATTCTATGAATGCAAGCGGGGGGGGATCAAATGAATCAAAAATCAAAATACCTTTTCCTGAGTTTGGCGGGAATCACTTTGACTGCCTGTGGAGCTCCTTCTTTCATGATGAAGGTTCTGCAAGAAGCCCCACTTGTCTGCAAGAACGTGATCGGAGAACTGGGTGTCACTGAAAACCTGTCGATGCGCTGGGATTGGGCGACAAGCTCCAGCCCCTCCTACAACGAGGTCATGTCCACTCCCATGGTCGCGGACCTTGACGGAGACGGCGCAGGAGAAATCATATTCAATTCATTTTCAACCGACGACATCACCATTTACAGGTTCGGGCGCCCCGGAATCCTGCGTGTGATATCGGGTGCGACCGCAAAGGAGATTGCTTCCACCACGATGATTTCCACGCCGGGATCTGTTCGCCCCTATGGCATCAGCAACATCGCCATCTATGATCTCGACATGGCCAAGGACTCGAATGGAAAGCTGAATCCGGAGATCCTGGTTTACGCCGAAAGGTCAGTCGCGGCAGATACCACCACGGGCATTCACAGCGGCATGCCCGGTCTCGCGGTCTATCAACTGATCAAAGGCTCGGACGGCAAGTTTCAACTTTCCCTGAAAAGCTTCAAGGATATGACTCAAGCTGCAGGCTTGATCACGGGCGCTTTCACTCAACCCTTTCAAAACACACCCATCGCCGCCCACCGGATTTTCCACGATCAACGGATCTACATAGAGGCTGCCCAAAACCTTTGGCAATTCAATCCGGACAATCTGACCCTTGCCGAAACCTCTTATGTCTCTTCTGTCATTGGTGTCATGGATCTCAATTCGGGTCCGGGCTTTGAAGGGATGGAGATTCTTCAAGTCAGCAACTCCGCAGGCACCACTCCGGATGCATCCGTAAAAGTGCTAAGTGCCGACCGTTCGCCGGAAAAATCAAAGTTCTACTCACTCGAAAAGCACAATACCAAGGGCACGATTTCGAGCTTCACTGGAGTTGCCTTCGGAAACTTCTCTACTCCAGCATCCACGGATGTACTTCTGAAAAAGGAATCAAATCTCTACGTCGACTCGACCGGTGCTCCACGCTTTGGCCCACTCGGGATCATTCTCATGAAAGGTGCGACCGGTGCGGTTCGTACAGAATGGGTCCAATCATTGGAGGATTTTAATGGTTGCAAAGACCGAATCTCCCGAATCAGAGGCTATGAAAGGGCAATTTCCAATGCATCCATTGCTGGACCGGTCAATGTAGGCGACATCAACGGAGACAAGATCAATGACCTTACCTTCGCTGGAGCTTGCAAGATCTACGCGCTCAAGGGAGTTGATGATCCTGTCACGGGCTTCCGATTTGAACTCCTCTGGTCCAAGGAATCCTTTGATGTGAGTTCGGCATCCACTGGATCCTCCATTTTTGACTTCAATGGAGATGGCCGGGTTGAGGTACTTTACAATGACGAAGAATCCTTGCGCATTTATTCGGGCGAAACGGGGGACGTTATTGCGGTTCTCCCCAACAACACAGGAACCAGAATTGAGTATCCGGTCGTCGTTTCTCTTCGAAAAAACGAGCCGGCCTCGATCATCATTCCCGCGAATCGCTATCAATCCAAAATCCAGGGTCCCAATCCAAATTCCGAGAACCTGCCTTATGAAAAGGACGTTACCGGAATCCGCATCATCCAGGCACCGGAATGGATGCCATCGCGCACAATCTGGAACCAGTATCTCTACACCATCACGAACGTGGAAGATGATCTGAGCGTTCCCTTCGGACAAAAGGATTTTGGCACAAAATCGGGAATGACGAGATCAAATGTCCAGGCAAGGCTGTTCCAAAAAGCCTGCTATCGGGATGAGAGCCAAAGAAAAGACCCGATCATCATCATTTCAAAATGATCGAAGTACGGTCTAAAACCTCATCTCGGGAACTTCGCCATCGACCGCAAGTTTCGCCTCGGTGGCCTTGATGATTTCCTCGACACTCACCCCGGGCGCACGCTCAATGAGCTTGAGCCCCTTTGGAGTGACATCCATCACCGCAAGCTCGGACACGATCCGGTTTACGCATTTCTTTCCGGTAAGCGGAAGCTGGCACTTCTTTAGGACCTTGCTCTTGCCGTCTTTTGACACGTGTTGCATCGCCACCACCACGCGCTTTGCTCCGGCCACCAGGTCCATCGCCCCACCCATGCCCTTCACGAGTTTTCCCGGAATCATCCAGTTGGCAAGATCCCCCTCCTCGTCCACTTCCATTGCTCCAAGCACCGTAAGATCGATCTTGCCTGCGCGAATCATCGCAAACGAATCCGCACTCGAAAAAAATGCAGCCCCCGGAATCACTGTCACAGTCTCTTTGCCCGCATTGATGAGATCAGGATCGACCTGCCCCTCGGTCGGATAGGGTCCCAGTCCCAAAATCCCATTCTCGCTTTGAAGCACAACCTCCATTCCAGGGGGAATGTAATTTGCAACGAGAGTTGGAATCCCGATTCCGAGATTGACATAGTATCCATCCTGAAGCTCTTGGGCGATCCGCATCGCAATCTGGTCTCGCGTAAGGCTCATTTCACACCTCGTTCTTCATGGGCGGAATGCAAAACCTTCCGCTCGATTCTTTTTTGATAATCCTTGCCTTGAAAAATCCGATGCACATATACGCCGGGCAAATGGACTTGATCCGGATCAATCGCTCCGACCGGCACGAGCTCCTCGACTTCCGCGATTGTGATCTTTCCGGCCATCGCGCAAAGCGGGTTGAAGTTGCGGGAGGTCTTCCGAAAAACAAGATTCCCCATCGCATCCCCCCGCCAGGCCTTCACGATCCCGAAATCCCCCACAATGCCCCTTTCAAGGATGTACCTGCGCCCGCCGAACTCGCGTTCTTCTTTTCCTTCGGCAATGAGAGTCCCCACACCGGTTGGGGTGTAGAATCCCGGAATGCCGGCACCCCCGGCACGCAACCTCTCGGCCAGAGTTCCTTGCGGCGCAAACTCAAGCTCGAGCTCTCCGGTGAGCACAAGTTGTTCAAAGAGCTTGTTCTCGCCCACGTAGCTTGAAACCATCTTCTTCACCTGCTTTTTTTCCAGCATGAGCCCGATGCCGAATCCATCCACACCCGCATTGTTCGAGACACAGGTAAGATTCCTAACCCCAAGCCTGACGAGTGCCGCGATTGAATTCTCGGGAATCCCGCAAAGCCCGAATCCCCCCATGGTCAGAATCGCCCCATCAAACACATCCCGAACCGCTTCGTCCGGACCAGAAACCAATTTGCTCATGCCCTTTTTCATGGCACCTAAAATCACACAATGGACCAAGGTTTGCAATTCCTTACCGGATCCTCATGAGCGCGGCCGCAGGATGCGACTCGGAGGTCAAACTTTCAGGATTCCAGCGGAAGACCTTGCTGCACTTCCGATTCTTGCAGCCCCATCAATCGGCCAAAATGACATCTTTCAGGTCAGGAAAGCCCATGAAATTGAACTTGAGATTCCTGATCTTCGGACTCCGGAGCACGGTGGCCTTCTCATCGACCAGCGGCAGGAGCACCCGCTCCTTCAGCAAAAACTCCTTTTGCGCCTCTGTAAAATGCTTCAGAGCAGCCGCCTTTGAACGCTCCAGCATTCCAAGCCCGACCTCCCGATCAAAGACCGCGCTTTCGAACTGCAGGCGCCGGTTGGTGGACTGGCTTCCATAGGCCAAAAGAAAATCCTCCGGCTCGGGCAGCTTCGCGTTCCAATAGACCATGATCAGGTCAAACTCATTGAGACTTGCATATGCGCTGAATTCCTTCGGATGAAGCGAGGCAAGCTCAACAGGGAATCCGAGACTGCTCTGGATCTGATGTTGAATCCGCTTTCCGATGGATTGAAACGGCTCTCCCATGCGGGTCATGATCCGAATCGTGAATTTTTTTGACAGCACCACTCCGGATGCCTTGAGAAGTCGTTTCGCCTCCGCAGGATCGGCTCGATCCAGAATCTGAATTTCGGATCCTTCCAAGGGAGCTGCAATCATGTTCCTGGAGGGAGCGAGTGCAATCTCCTTGCCCTCATTCAAATCCGACGTATCAATCGCCCGCATCACGGCGGCCCGGAAATCGCGGATGCTCATCGGGTACTTTTTCGCATTCGCAACGAGCATGTGATTCCGGTACAGGGGCGGCTGCAAGAGGCTTTTGGATGGCTTCAAGCCCGAAAGGCGCTCCGGAGGCAGAAACTGGAGATAATGAAAAAAACCAGAACGAAACCGCTCTTCCGCAGCCTTCAGATCATGGTCAAAATAAACCTCCACCTGATCCACATTCGATCGTCCCTTCGGATAAAACGGATTTCTTTTCAAAGTCATTCGTTTTCCGGGCTCAGAGCTTTCCAGCACAAAAGCGCCTGTGGACAAAAGCACTCCTGGCCGCCAGAAATGATCACCAAACTTCTCGATCGCATCCTTCCGGATCGGAAAGAAGGGCCAGAATGTCGGGGTTTTCTCCCAGTCCGGAACCGGGCGCGTGAGCTTTACAATCAGAGTCCGATCATCAGGAGCCTTAAGCCCCACCGATTCACCGCTGAGTCCTTCCTTCTGATGGTAGGCGCGCGCGCCCTCCACATCATTCAGATAATACAGATAAAGGGATGTCGACTGTGGCGACAAGAGCCTGAGCCAGGAGTCAACAAAGTCATGGGATGTCACCGGTCGTCCATCCGACCACTTGGCGTCTTTCCGGATGGTGAATGTGTATTCCCGAAGATCCTTTGATTTTTTCACCCCTTCCGCAAGAAGAGGCATCAATTTTCGGGAGACGGGATCAAATCCATAAAGCCCCTCCTGCAAAAGACCGATGATCGGCGCCTCGGGGTTGGTCACCATTCCGTTCCAATCGAGGGTTGCGGGAGCATCCGGAAGATGAATATTGAGTGTCTTTCCGAGCGCACCTTCAAAGCAGAGGAAAAGCGCGAAACAGGAGGCGAGCGAAAGAATCCGGTTCATCAACAAAGTTCGATGGCAAGAGCGGTGGCCTCGCCCCCTCCGATGCAGATCCCCGAGAGTCCGCGCTTCTTGCCGGTGTCCTGGAGATACGACACCATCGTCATCACGATTCGCGCGCCCGAGGCTCCGATCGGATGGCCAAGGCTGATCGCCCCGCCCCATGGGTTCAGCTTTTCATGCGGAATGGACAGATCTTTTTGCGCAGCCATCGCGACCACCGCAAAGGCCTCGTTCACCTCGAAGACATCCACATCCTTCACGCTCCAGGATGCACGCGAGAGTGCCTTCTTCATCGCACCCGCAGGTGCTGTCGTGAACCACTGGGGATCCTGCGCATGGGTAGCCGAAGCAACAATCCTGGCAAGCGGCTTGATCCCGAGCGCACGTGCCTTGTCGCCGCTCATCAGAACCAAAGCTGCCGCACCGTCGTTGATGGTGGAGGCGTTCGCCGCGGTCACCGTGCCCGCCTTGTCAAACACGGGCTTAAGGCCCGGGATTTTGTCGAACTTTACTTTGGCAGGGCCCTCATCCTGCGAAATCAGCATGCTTTCGCCTTTTGCTCCCGCAAGAGAGATCGGTGCGATTTCGTTCGCAAACTTGTTCCCGGCCTGGGCTTGCAAAGCTCGCTTGAAACTCTCGATCGCAAACGCATCTTGCGCCTCCCGGGTGAACTGCATTTCGCGCGCGCAAAGCTCACCGCAATTTCCCATGTGCTGATTGTGATACGGGTCCCACAAACCATCGTGAATCATTGAATCGACTACCTGCCCATTGCCCATGCGGAATCCACCGCGCGCAGCCGGCATAAGATAGGGCGCATTCGACATGCTCTCCTGTCCGCCTGCGACCACGATTTCACTTTCGCCAAGCAAAACGCTTTGCGCTCCTAGCATGATCGCCTTCATGCCACTTCCACAAACTTTGTTGATCGTAAGCGCTGGAATCGAGTTCGGGAGTCCCGCTCCGATCAAGGCTTGTCTCGCGGGCGCCTGCCCCACGCCACCGGTCAAAACATTTCCCAAAATCACTTCCGACACCTGATCAGGACTCACTTTTGATCGAAGCAGCGCTTCTTTGATTGCATGGGAGCCAAGCTTGGGCGCAGTCAGGGCTGCCAAAGCTCCTTGAAAACTTCCGAACGGGGTTCGGGCAAAGCCCGTGATCACGATGTCTTTTGTCATAGGACCTTACTCTAACGAACTCAATTCGGGCTTGCAACCAAAGGCGCGGGGGTTTAATTCCTTTCCATGCGCAAATTCCCAATTTTTTCGCACTGGATCGCAGCTTCCCTGCTCCTGGCCACAGCCTCTCGGGCGGGCCCCTTCACTCCCAACGATCTTCCAGACCTGGTTGAGCGGATCTCTCCGTCCGCGGTTCACATTTCCACCAAAATGGATCAACGAAAGCAATTCAGAAACTCTCCCTGGGGGGACTTTCTCCAATTCTATGGAATCCCGGAAGATCAACCCTCGGGCTCGCTCGGGACCGGATTTGTGATCGACTCGGATGGTTCGGTGCTCACGAACTACCATGTGATTGAACAAGCTGCCGAGAACCGCTCGGTCGAAATCGTGGTATCCCTTCGGGACAAACGCCAGTTCTCCGCCCGAATCCTTGGCCGCGATCCCAAGACTGACATTGCCCTTCTTCAGATCCGTGACAAAAACGGATCAGCTCCTGCAAAACTATCGGTAGCAAAGCTCGGGGACTCCGATCGGGTCCGAATCGGCGAACCGGTTGTGGCCATTGGAAATCCCTTTGGCCTGGATTACTCCGTTTCCGCGGGGATCATTTCCTCCAAGAATCGCAACATCGGTCAGGGACCCTTTGACAATTTCTTGCAGACCGATGCGGCCATCAACCCGGGCAACAGCGGGGGCCCTCTTTTCAATACCAAGGGCGAGGTCATCGGAATCAACTCCGCGATCTTCAGCCGGTCGGGTCAGTTCGGGGGGATCGGATTTGCGATCCCCATCAATGACGGCAAGAGCATTCTTGCGAGCCTGAAAAAATTCGGCCGGGTTCCGAGGCCCTGGCTTGGGGTGGTGACCCGTCAGGTCAATCCGACGCTTGCTTATCTCTATGGACTTCCCTCCGATCGGGGACTTTTGATTTTGAATCTCGTGTCCGATGCGCCCGCGGATCGCGAGGGCCTGAGGGCGGGTGACATCATCACCGAAGTGGGTGGACGCAAGGTCCAGGATCAGACCGAGATCGAGCGCGAACTTTCGAAACTAAAGCCCTTTGATGAGGCGATGCTTACGGTTCGGCGAGCGAATCGAACTTTGAAGGTGCGGATCAAACTCGAGGAGTTTCCGCCACAGCTGAACCGTGTCCGCGAAGGAGTGATTTGATTATGACAAAATGGGAACGAAGAAACCGAAATCCGTCAAAGTCCGACGCTCCTGGGAGCGAGCTCCCCCTTGATTTCTTAAAGCTCGTGGAAGAAACGTTGATCCAGGCCTTGGAGCGTGGACTCAATGAAGTGCGAAAGACTCATCCGGATTCCACGTTCAAGGCACAGGGTGCGATTTTCACTGACGAGATTTTGCTTTCGATCACTCTTTCGCATGGACCCCAGGTGCTATCCGCAACCACTGCCCATGGCAGTGTGGATTATCGCCCCGATCAGGAAAAACCCTCGGTGAATGATCTTCTTGCGCTTTGCCTTGATTCCCTGGGAAGCGTATTCCAGTTTTATCTTGATCCCGAGTTCCCCGAGCGCATCACCCAGATCACCGACAGCTCCCTTGGGGCACTGGAAGAAGCCCCCTTTGAATGGACTCCATTGAAACTCGAGGAAAACCAAAAGATCGCAGTCCATGTGAAGATGGACAAATCAAATCCCCAGCTTGATCGACTGGCCGAGGATTGGCTCAGCAAAAATGATC
>CANGWP010000088.1 GCA_947457605.1 Bdellovibrionales bacterium
CCAAAAAGTTTATTCATGTGATCATCAAAGAGTGGATGAGGGAACGCTAAAAATCATCATGAACCTAAGGCGGGTGAGTCCTGCCGAGCTTGCAAGGCGGGCAGGGCTTTCGAGGCAGGCCATTTCCAAATGGAATCCTAATCCAAGGTGGCAAACCATTCAAAAAGTCGCTCAAGCACTGAATGTGGCGCCAGAACAGCTCACCCGAAGTCTGCTCTCCGGCGTCTCTTCCGAAGAGCAAAAGCGTGTCATCGCGCTCACCCTTTGGGATCATCTGTATCCTGGACTTCCTGACTTCATTGCGGCGCTGGTCCGACAGGAGCGCAAAGCTGTCGCCCGCTACATTCAAGCTTTTGGAATTCTGAATGCAGAGAAAGTGTTTGGAAAATGGGTGTACCAAAAGTTCGATAGCTATTCCGGGTTCTTACCCCCGGCCCTGAGAAAGGACTTGAGGCAACTGTGTTTGACCCTTCACGAGATGCACCTGATCTAGAAATTGCAAAGCGGGTTTTGCCAAAACCTCTCTTCAAAGCCATTCATCACCTTTTTGCCCAGAGGCTCCCCGATGTTGCTTTGGTGGGAGGCACTGCTCTTTCCGGATTCTATGCCGGGCACCGTAGGTCTGATGATCTGGATCTTTTTTGTAAAACCGAACTTGGCAAGATCACCGCTCTCCAAGCTGTGCGATCCTTGAGTACCCAAGGGGCAGTGGTTCAAGAAACCATGAATACTCCCCACTATTTCAGGGCGGTTTGTGAGTGGGAGGGGCATTCGTTCACCGTGGATGTGGTTCTTGATTCCAATTTATTCCGAGTGGGCGAATTCTCCGCGATCGAGGGTGGGCTTGTCGCGAGCTTGAAAACGATTCTTCGAATGAAGGCAGCCACTCTGGTGAGTCGATGCAGTGAAAAAGATCTGTACGATCTCTACTGGCTTTTCCATCATTTGAAGCAGCCATTATCCATGAAGGAGTTTTGTGAGCTTGCTCAGTCTGTGGATGCAGGAGCCACTCCTGAGGGAATGCTGCTGAGTTTGGCGGGTGCGCAGCTTTCCAAAAATGCCTGTGACTTCTGCACCCAAGAAACCCCGGTCCAAGGTTTTGCCAAAATCCAAAGCCTTCGAAAAGAACTGATCCGGGACTTAAAGGATTACGGAACCCATAACGGTAAAGCCGTTCTTCAGGACACAATCAAACGAGCAAGGAGACTCTAGGCGAAATCGGAGGTGGACGGCATCACGCAGGCCCCGCCCCCGGTGCAAGCCTGACGAGATCATACGATCGGGAGCCCTTTCTCCACACTTCCACGACCGCAGGGCCCACCCAAATTTGAGAGAGTTGTTCGGGCGAGCGCACCCACTCGCCATTGATCGATACGATCACATCGCCCACTTGAAGGCGGTCGCGAAGATAGCCGCAGGTTTCGCAGCTTCGGGTGACGAGTGCGCCTTCGATCTCGGATGGAATGTAGTGCATGATCCGCTCTTTTGGGCCGATCCGGCTGACCGAAACCTCACCTACTCCAAGGCTCTCCTCGGTAGGCGAGAGTTTCAATTGCTGAAGTGCCTCTGGGCTGATCGAATCCAGGCGCACGGTAAGCGTCATCCTTTGACCAAAGCGCCTGAGATTCACAGGCACTTCCTGTCCAACGGCAAAGGATTCGAACAATCCCCGCTCGGTCGGGATGTGGCCATTGATGTTCTCAATGATGTCCCCCGCATGAAGACCAGCCAGGTCTGCGGGGCCGCCGCGGGTCACGTGCGTGATCACCACATCGGTTTGGGATGCCTGCAAATGGCCTGCTACTCCGGAATCAATGTAATTGCTGAAATTGGCGCAAAAGCGACACGGCATCTTAAAGAGCAGGCGCGCTTCTTCCTTGATCGATGCCTTGCTGAAAGACGGATTATCGAGGCTTGCCCGTTTCACCGAGAGCTCGGCATGGGCAACCTTGAGCTTAGACTCAAGATCCGCGATGCGCTCCTTCAACACAATCGCCTCGATGCTGGCTTGGTTCTTATCAGCTTCTTCTTTTTCGGCTCGGTCTTCTTCGATCGAGGAATTCGAAGTCAGGCGCGACTCTTCTTTCTTGAAGGTATCCTCTACGTCTTGCATCCGACCTGCATCCGCATAAAGCATCACAAAGAAACCAAAAAGCAGAGTCATGAGATCCGCATAGGAAACCAGCCAAAGCTCTCCGTGCTCGGGGCCTGCGGAATGTTCATCCTCGAGGTGCGTGAGGTCCGCAAGAATCCTCCGGGTAGTGGAGGATTCCGGAAATGATTCCGGCGAAGGCCGGGAAGTCCTGCTCATGAAACACTCCGCTGATGAATTGCCGTTTCCTTGGCAGGAGTGGGAAACTGGGTTTCAAAGTGATTGTGAACATCTTCCCGCTCATTCAAGCGCAAAAAGCTCACAAGCTTCTCGCGCAAAATCACAGGGTCTTCGCGTCTGTGAATGAGAATCAAGCCGTGCACCATGAGATTCCGAAGCTCGACGTCTTCCATGCCGAGTCGATTCGCATAATCCGAAAGGGGGAGAAGAATGAAGTTCGCAATGCCCACTCCCCAAAATGTGGCAACCATGGCAGTCGCCATCGCGGGACCCACCGATTCCTTGCCGCCCGATCCAAGTTGCGACATGAGCGAAATCATTCCGGATGCGGCACCGAGGAGTCCGAACGCGGGCGGAAATTTTGCGATCGCTGCGATCGATTTCGCATCTTCGCTATAGGTGCGTTTGAAGTGGTTCACCCGAAGTTCTAAAACCTCTTGAAGTTCGGATTCATTCAAGTGGCCCTCGCGGATAAGATCGATTCCCTCTTTCAAGAAGGGATGAATGCGTTCCGGAATCATCACGCGTGAGGATCCCGACTTCAGAATGTAGGCATGCGCCGAAATCAGGGTCTTGATGAGATAGGACTTTGAGCGTTCATTTCGGAACAGGGCTCCGCTCACAAAAAATTTCGCGATGGCGCGGATCCGGCCCGGAGGGCTAGCGATCAGCGCGGAGGCAAGGGTGCCGAGCACCACGATGATGAGTGCGTGGGAATCAAAAAAGAGCCAAGGATTGGAAGAGCGGCGAATCACCCCTTCCGCAACGATTCCGGCACCGAGCAGCAGACCAAAAACAAGGTTTGCGTTCATTTGAATACCCCTTCTGTCTGATTTTACCTGTGTCTTGTGCGACGCGTCAATTTGAACCGGCGGATATGGGTTTTTTGATAAAAATACCATAATTTCAATTACTTAAAATCAATCGCTTGACTTCGTGCTGCATAAATCGGTAGGCTGCCCGCCTATGCTCTATTCGCTGCTCTATCCGCTCCACGAGAGCTTTGGCGTTTTCAATGTTTTCAAATACATCACCTTTCGATCCTTTGGCGCCATGATGACGGCGATGGTCTTGAGTCTGATGCTCGGCGCCCCCTTTATCCGATGGCTGAAGGCGAAGGCAATCGGGCAGAGCATTCGGGAACTTGGGCCGGAATCCCATTATTCCAAAAAAGGAACTCCCACGATGGGGGGAGGGCTCATCTTGGGCTCAATCCTGATCTCGACTCTTCTTTGGTCGGATCTCAAAAATCATTATGTGTGGATTTCGCTCTTTGTCTTGATCGGAACCGGTTTGATCGGATGGATTGATGACTACAAAAAAGTCGTCATGAAAAATTCAAAGGGCTTAAGCGCAAAACAAAAGCTCGTGTTTCAAACGCTCGTCGCACTGGTTGCCTCCGTTTTATTGTATCAGTTCCGCGATTCTCCGCCCGTTCTGAAATTCCCGTTTTTCAAGGACCTCTCGCTTGATCTTGGGTGGTTTTACATTCCGTTTTCGACTCTCGTCATTGTGGGAGCCTCCAATGCAGTCAATCTGACGGATGGTCTGGATGGTCTTGCGGTCGGGCCCACAATCACCACTTCGATCACCTTTTCGATTCTTGCCTACTGTGCCGGCAACTTCGTGATTGCGGAATACCTTCAGATTCCCTTTGTCAGCGGAGCAGGGGAGCTTTCGATCTTTCTGGCAAGTACTGGTGCCGCTTGTCTTGGTTTTCTTTGGTTCAATGCCTATCCTGCTGAGGTTTTCATGGGTGATGTTGGTGCGCTGGCACTCGGCGGAGCGCTTGGCGTTGCAGCCGTGATCACCAAAAATGAACTTTTGCTTGTGATCTGTGGCGGCATTTTTGTGCTCGAGGCGGTCAGCGTGATGATGCAGGTTGCGTCATTCAAGCTGACAGGAAAGCGGATCTTCAAGATGGCGCCGCTTCACCATCATTTTGAGAAAAAAGGGTGGCACGAATCCAAGGTAACCGTGAGATTCTGGATCATATCGATCATGTTGGCCCTTGCGACCCTGGCAACACTAAAGTTGAGATAAAAAACGTAAAATTCAAACGACCCCAAGAATGAGGATTTGATCATGAGTAAATTCAAAGGAAAGAAAGTATTGATCGTGGGCTGTGGCTCTTCCGGAGTGGCTTCGGCCAAGTTTCTGGTGAAGCAGGGAGCCCGTGTAATGATCACGGACATGAAGCAGCGAACCGAGCTTGCGGAACCGCTCAAGGTATTGGGCGATCTCAAGGTGGAGTTCGAATTCGGTGGGCACACCGAGCGTTCCTTCATGGGAGCCGAGATGATCATCGTAAGCCCCGGCGTGAATGTGGCGCACCACCAGCTTCTTCAGGCGGTAAAAGCAAAGGGAACTCATGTCACAAGCGAGATCGAGCTTGCGGTGGGTGAGCTTGAGCAGCCGCTCATTGCCATCACTGGAACCAATGGTAAGTCTACCGTTACCACTTTGATTGGGGAGCTTTTCAAGGCGGATCAAAAACCCGCGTTCGTCGGAGGAAACCTCGGAACTCCTCTCATCGAATATGTGACCGAAGGGCAGGCGGGCCAGGTTGCGGTCTGCGAACTCTCAAGCGCCCAGCTCGAGCTTACCGAAAAAATGGTTCCGGCCGTTGCCGTGTTCACCAACATCGATCAGGATCACTTGGATCGTTATGGAACCATGGAGAACTACATCAACGCGAAAAAACGCTTGCTCAAAGTGTGCGATCGCAACTCCTGGGTGGTGCTCAATCACGATGATGATGTCGTTCGCGGTTTTGCAAATGAATGCAATGGCAAGATCATTTGGTTCACAATGGATGACCCCATGAAAAAGGGGGGAGAGTTTGCAGAAAAATTCTTTGGTGCCTATTACGATTCTTCGAAAAACACCATTGTGACGAAGCTGACCGGAAAAGACGAAGTGTACACGCTTGAGCAATTCAAGCTGTTTGGCGATCACAACAAGCAAAACCTCATGGCGTCCATCTGTGCCGCACGTGTCATGGGCGTGAGCCAGCAGGCCATTCAGAATTGCATCAACCAGTTCAAGGGACTTCCGCATCGCCTCGAATACGTCCGCAAAAAAGACGGGGTGTATTTCTTCAATGACTCCAAGGCCACGAACATTCAGAGTGTTCAGGCATCCTTGAACGCGTTCAAACGCTCTCCCATCATCCTGATTGCCGGCGGTAAGGACAAAAACATGGATTTCGCACCCCTTGCACAGATCGTTCACTCCAAAGTGAAGCTGTTGATTCTGGTCGGCGAGGCCAAGGAGAAGATCAATCGGGCGCTCGGTGATTTCGCGGAAACCTACCTCGTAGGGACCTTCGAGGAAGCAGTACTCATGTCTTTCCAAAAGTCGCGGAATGGGGATATCATCTTGTTATCGCCCGGGTGTTCGAGTCAGGACATGTTCCGGGATTTTGAAGAGCGAGGGGAATATTTCAAGAAATTGGTCAATCAGCTATAAGCGTTTTTTCGAAAGGCAGCCTGCGGGCGACCTGATGCTTCTGGTACTGGTCGTCGCGATGGTCCTGTTCGGCCTCCTGATGGTGTACAGCGCCTCCTACATCTTCGCGGAAGAGCGTACGGGGGATGGCTATACTTTCATCAAAAAGCAACTCCTTTACGCGGTGCTGGGAATGGGCGCACTTTTCATGGCATCCAGAGTCCCGCATCAGCGCTGGTATCAATGGGCGCCTGCCGCGGTATTTGTCGTGCTCGCAATGCTGGTGCTGGTGATGGTCCCCGGAATCGGGGCTCGTGCCGGTGGGGCGCAGCGCTGGATCAATCTTGGTGTTTTTCGCTTTCAACCTGCGGAACTTGCGAAGCTCGTGGGTGTGATGTTTGTCGGGCGCCAGCTCGTGCGCCATCAGCGTGAACTATCGGATTTCAGGAAGGGTGTGATTGCCCCGATCGCGCTTCTCATTCCGGTGATGATCCTGATGCTCCTTCAGCCTGATTTCGGATCGACCGCTCTTCTTGCGGGCACCACGTTCGTGCTCATGTATGTTGCCGGAGTTCGTCCCTTGTTTTTGTTCGGAGGGCTCTTTGGGGGAATTGCGGCGGCCACCGCATTGATTGTGACTTCGCCCTATCGCTTGGCCCGGGTCATGACCTTCATCGACCCTTGGCGCGATCCTGCCGGCAAGGGATTTCAGGTCATTCAATCCATGCTTGGACTTCACAATGGAAGCCTGCTTGGCCAGGGACTTGGAAACGGAAAAGAAAAGCTCTTCTTTTTGCCGGAAGCCCACAACGATTTTATTTTTGCAGTAATCGGAGAAGAGCTCGGGTTCATCGGGGTTGCCGGAGTGATCTTTGCCTACATCCTGTTTGTGTATCGGGGACTTAAGATTTCCTGGAACGCCTTGAACCAAAGACAGGACCGGTTCGGGTTTTATCTTGGCTGTGGCATTTCGCTTTTGCTCGGACTTCAGGCGTTTATCAACATGGGTGTCGTCATGGGCTTGCTTCCGACGAAGGGTTTGACTCTTCCCTTCATCAGTTACGGGGGCTCTGCACTTACTCTCAATCTCCTGGCAATAGGAATTCTCTACAGCATCTCGAAGGCGAATCAAGGATCCTTCCATGAAGGCGAATGATCGACTGATTGTCGCCGGTGGCGGAACCGGTGGACATATTCTTGCCGGAGTTGCGATCGCGGATGAGTGGGTCAAGCAGACCGGATCCAAGGATTCCGTATTGTTTGTCGGTGCGGAACAGGGGCTTGAGGCCAGGCTTGTTCCAAAGCATGGGTATGCGCTGAAGCTCCTCAAAATCGGAGCGTTAAACCGGGTGGGGCTTAAGACGCGTCTTTTGACCTTGCTGCAGCTCCCTTTGAGTTTTCTAAAGGCGCTTTTCATTTTGATTTCATTTCGCCCCCATGCCGTAATCGGAGTGGGAGGGTACGCATCTGGTCCAGTGGTGTTGCTTGCAAGGCTCCTGTCCCCGTTGTTCGGGTTCCGCACCGCGATCATCGAGCAAAATTCGGTTGCGGGGTTCACGAATCGGATGCTCGGCCGCAGGGTGCATCGGGTGTTTTGCGCGTTTCAGGGGGGCGCCTCACAATTTTCCTCCGAAAAGGTCATGGTGACCGGAAACCCGATCCGCTCTTCGCTTAGGCCCTTGCCGCCATCGTCAAAAGATCCGTTTACCCTCTTTGTTTTCGGAGGCAGCCAAGGCGCGCTTGGAATCAATTCGTTGATCCTCGATGCGCTCCCGTTTTTGAGGGATCATGGTCTGCAATTCATCCATCAGACCGGAGTTAAGGATTATGAGCGTGTGGCCAATGGCTATGAGCGAGCTGGAGTTTCGGGTCGGATTGAAAAATTCATTGATGACATGGGCTCCTGCTATGAGAAGGCGAGTCTTGTGGTTTGTCGTGCCGGTGCGTCTTCGATGACCGAGCTAGCATCGGTGGGGCGTGCTCCGATCTTCATTCCGCTCCCCACGGCTGCTGACAACCATCAGGAAAAGAATGCGAAGATTTTTGAAGAACAGGATGCAGCCTGGGTCGTACCTCAAGGATCGATGACCGGGGCTCGGTTTGCAGAGCTGATTCTGTCGCTGAAAAATGATCCTTCCCAGATTGCCGGAGTCGAATCGCGGATTCGAGCATTTTACAAGCCCGATGCAGCCGAAGTAATCGTGAGAACCCTGAGGTTACCGTCATGAAGGCAATCTATCAGTTGCATTTTGTCGGAATCGGCGGCATTGGGATGAGCGGGATTGCCGAGATTTTTCTTTCGCAGGGAATGAAGATCACCGGTTCGGATCTCAATCGAAGTGAAACCACCGAGCGTCTCGAGCGTCTTGGTGCACAGGTTTTTTTAGGGCACGAGCGAAGTAATGTTCAGACGGCCGACGTGGTCGTGATTTCCTCTGCGGTAAAGGCAGACAATCCTGAAGTGCTTGAAGCTCGGGGCCGCGGAATTCCGGTGATTCCACGGGCAGAGATGCTGGCCGAGATCATGCGGGGAAAGACGGGCCTTGCGATCGCGGGAACCCACGGGAAGACGACGACGACCTCGATGGCGGCCCAGATCCTGATGAAAGCGGATTTCGATCCCACAGTGGTGGTTGGCGGAAAGGTCCAGGCGATCGGGAGCAATGCAAAGATGGGATCCGGAGACCTCGTCGTGGTCGAGGCGGATGAAAGTGACGGTAGTTTTCACCTGCTGCCTGCAACCTTTGCCGTGATCACGAATGTCGATACGGATCACATGGAGTTTTATCAGAATCGGGAAACACTGGATCAGGCATTCGTGGATTTTGCAAAGAAACTCCCGTTCTATGGTCGAGCCTGGGTTTGTCTTGAGGACGCAGGGGTTCGGGCCATTCTGCCTTCGATGACAAAGCCTTTTTCCACGTACGGATTCAGTGAGCAGGCGGATTTGGTTGCGAAAAATCTTCGCGTGCAGCCCGGTGGGCGGCAGATCTTTGATTTGCATTATCGGGATCATCCCGCTGGACTTCATCGCTTGCTCGGGACAATCACGCTCAAGGTTCTTGGGCGCCACAATGTTTTGAATGCGCTCGGCGCAATTGGAATTTCTTTCAGTGCCGGTGCGGATTTCAAGGCGGCAAAAGTCGCGCTCGGTGAATTCCAGCACGTAAAGCGAAGGTTTGATGAGCGGTTTTTTTCCGAGCGTTCTGGAATCCGGATCATCGATGATTACGGTCATCATCCCACCGAAGTCGAGGCGGTGCTTCAGACTGCACGACAGACCGAGGCTGATCGGATCATCACCGTGTTTCAGCCTCATCGGTACACGAGGACCCAGCTTTGTTGGCGGGAGTTTCTTTCCTGCTTTTCAGATACCGATGAGCTGATTCTGCTTCCGATCTATGCCGCAAGCGAGGAGCCGATTGACGGGGTGACCTCCGAGGCACTTGGCATCGCCATTGATGCAGTGGGAGGGGGGCGCAAGCCCCGGGTCAGAACGGTAAAGACTCTTGAGGAGGCCGCCATTCTCGTGTCAAAAGAGG
>CANGWP010000089.1 GCA_947457605.1 Bdellovibrionales bacterium
CAAAGTCCTGCGGCCAAGTTTTTCTCTGCAGAAGAAAAGTCGGCTCTCACGGCGAGACTCAATTTGAAGCCGGGGTCTTTGATTTTGATCGTGGCCGACAAGAACAAAGTGGTGTTTGATGCGCTCGGGGCGATCCGCCTCGAACTCGGACACCGGCTTGGAGTGATTCCGAAACCCGAAGACAAAAAGTTCGCATTTTTGTGGGTGGTGAACTTTCCCTTGCTTGAGTTTGATGACAAAGAGGGGCGATTCTTTGCCTGCCACCATCCGTTCACTTCACCGCGGCCGCAGTTTTTTGATGACTTTATCCAAGGAAAAAATCTCGATCACATCGAGGCTTCCGCCTATGACATGGTTTTGAACGGGGTTGAAGTGGGTGGGGGCTCTCTTCGAATTTACCGGTCGGATGTTCAAGCGGCCATGTTCAAGCTCTTGGGACTCACTCCGGAAGAAGCAAAAGAGAAGTTCGGATTCTTCATTGAGGCGCTTCAGTACGGAACTCCTCCGCACGGGGGGCTTGCCTTTGGAGTGGATCGCCTTGCCGCGCTTTTGTGCGGGGTCGGTCCGATTCGGGATGTGATGGCGTTCCCGAAAACTCAAAAAGGAACCGACATCATGGCGGGAACTCCGTCTGCCGTGACTCCGCAGCAGCTTCAGGAATTGAACGTGATGGTGGTCAAACCAAAGACCACCTGAAGAGAAATTGGGGGGATAGGGTATGTACACGACTCCAGAGTTTTCGCATCGGACGCGATCCAAGAACCTTGGGCGTTTGACCTCGGAGGAGTTTGACTTCCTGATCATCGGAGGCGGAATTACAGGGGCAGGGGTGGCGTGGGATGCCTCTTCCCGCGGCTACAAAGTTGCTCTCCTTGAAAAAGATGATTTTGCGCATGGGACATCTTCTCGATCCTCCAAGCTGGTTCACGGGGGGCTTCGCTACCTTGAGAATTATGAGTTTCCATTGGTTTTCGAGGCCCTGAGCGAGCGCACGTATCTGCTTCAGTCGGCACCTCATCTGGTGCGTCCCTTGCCGTTTTTCATGCCCGTGTATGAGAACAGTCCCCATTCCGCAACACTTCTGAGTGCCGGAATGTGGTTCTACGATCTGCTTTCGCTTTTTCGGGCGCCCGCACTTCATCAGCGGTTTTCCGGCGGAGTTTCCGCCCGGATGATTCCCGGGATCAAAAAAGAGGGTCTTCAATGCACGTTCAAATATTATGATGCCTCGATGTGGGATGATGCACTCGTGATCGATGTGCTCCTTCGCGCGCACGAAAACGGTGCCTGCATTGCATCTCAGGCCAAGGCCTTGACCTCAAGTTGCGATTCCTCGGGCAAGATCACCAGGGTCGGTTTTCGTGACATGAGGAGTGGACGGGATCATGAGGTCCGCTTCAAAAAGCTCATTGTTTGCGCAGGCGTTTGGACCGATGAGGTGGGGGCTCTGCTTGATGGAAAGGCATGGAAACCGTGGATTGCGCCTTCCCGTGGATTGCATCTGGTGTTTGATTGGAAGCGTTTTCCGGTTCCAGGCGCGGTTACCATGCAGATCGATGACGGACGCATCGCATTTGCGATTCCAAGACATGACTATGGCCCCGGCATCACCATTGTTGGAACGACGGACGGACCATGCACGCTTTCTCCGGACCGGATCGAAGAGGAAAATGATGCGATTTCGAAGGATCGCGCTTATTTGATCGAGCTTTTGTCCAAATACTTTCCGGCCCTGAAATTGAAGGATTCGGATGTGATCAATCACTACATCGGGATCAGGCCACTGGTGAATCCCGATCGGAATCAAGAAAAGGGGGCGAAGAGCCTACAGAAGGTTTCGCGGGAACACACGATTGATCACGGTCCCGGGGGATCGGTCATTGTGGCGGGTGGAAAGTACACGACCTTTCGAAAGATGGCCGAAGAGATCGTCGATTTTGCGACCGAAGATCAGGAATACCGAGAGCCGAACACTGAAATTTCCTTGTTTGAGGCGGCACTTCCCGGAGAGGTCCAAAAGGCCCGCGAGTCCGCCCGGGCGCGGGGAGTGGTTGTACCCGATCAGCTTTTGGATCGATATGGTGCCGATGCACTTGAGATTTGCAGAATTCACGAGGAGGTTTGTGACCCTACTGCGGTCGATCCGGAGGGATTCCCCTTGCTCGAGGCCCAATTCCGGTACTCGGTCAGGCACCAGATGGTTTTGTCGGTGGAGGATTTCGTGAGACGCCGTCAGCCCCTTTACCTTTGCAGAAAGGATCATGGGGCTCCCTGGTACCCTCTCCTCGAAAAAGCCCTGAAGGATGAGCTTCACAAATAGCCGCCTTTTTCCTATGATTCCTTGCATGAAGAGATCCCGTTTGTCCGTTTTAGGCTTGGTTTCATTGATTTGTTCCCAGGTCTTCGCAGCCCCCCTTCGCACGACCTATACCGAGCTTCCCCCCGGCCAGCAGCGCGCTCCAGAAACCTATCCGGATCTCAGCAAAAAGAGCTGGTGGCTGTTTGGAAGCCTCGATCTCGGAGGGATCAACTACTCCAGCATCGATCCGGCCTTTGAGGGGGCAAGAAGCGGGTTTTCTTTCGGCGGCAGACTCTTGGTCTCCCGACACTCTGAGAGCTTTGTGATCGATGGGGGCTTGGGCTGGAAATTGATTTCAGCGAGCGGGGTGAACCCGAATAGCACCAAGGATACGATTTCGACCAAGGTTCCTTATCTTGATCTATCGGTTCGCTACCGGATCAGTGATCGATTTCAATTGGGTCCCGAGTTGGAGTTTTGGCTTGGTACAGACAATGGGCTGAATGATTACATTGCCTCAAGTGATTCCAACAACGGTAAATTCATCGGAGTTGAGGGCGTGTACGAGTGGGATCGTCACCGCAAATACCGGGTGGGAGGGCGGGTGCTCACCAGTCTTGGAGTTCCGGGACGAACTGTGGTCCAGTACCTTGCGTTTTATCAGATCAGCTTTGATGTGTTTGGAGAAAAGATTGAGCCTGTTCAAAACAAGACTTACGAACAGGTGAGCCCCGCAGATCTGGAACGCGCGGATTCGCTCACACCGAAAGAACCGATTCCGATGGCTCCGCGATCCGATTCGGTCCCCTCTGATCAGAATCTTGGCTACTCAGAGCCGGCGCCAGACGTGATGAGCACTCCGGCACCACCGGAAGAAAACCTCGATCCAGTCGCAACCCCCGTTCCTTTGGCGGGAGTGGCCGTTTCTGCTGCCAATCAAACGCCGGTCCCTGCGAAAAAACTGGTCCTGGCCTTGGGCACGAATGATCTACCTTTCGGCCCGACTGATGCGAAGCTCCCTTTGGCGCATCAGGCGCGGATCCGGAACATCGGAAAGTATCTCTTCAAGAATCAGGCTGCGTGGAAACGCATGGAGGTATCGGCTCACACGGATGATCGAGGGGACGGCCGAAAGAACAAAAGGATATCACTGAAACGTGCGGAACTGATCCGGAAGATATTGATGGAAGGCGGGGTTTCCGGAAAACGAATCAAGGCATTTGGATTGGGAGGCTCGAAGCCCCTCGTTCGCGGGAACAATGAAAAGGCCTGGTCGCGCAATCGCTGGGTCGAGCTCGAGTTCACTGACGTTAAGGATTCCAGTTTGATCAAAAAGGCGTTGGAGCAGTAGGATTTACTGAATCAACTTGCCGATTCTTTCCGGCCGAAAAGACCAGTGAGAATCCGAGAAAGAAATCCGGTGGGACATCCAGATCGCAAAGGCCCGTCCGCGGATGGAGTGTCGCGAGATCACCCCGAAAACGCGGCTGTCACGAGTGTCATCCCGATTGTCACCCAATACAAAAAAATGATCTTCAGGAACCACGATTTCGGACTCGCTCTTGAGGCCTTCAAAGGAATCATCTTCGAGAATGAGGTGAGTGTTTGAATCAAGGGTTTCCCGGAAGAGGTGCAGTTTGTTTGCAGTGTAGCGATTCTCGGGATCAAACCCTTTTTGCGCGAGAAGCCGCTCGCGCTCATCACCCGTGATTTCCTCCCGGAAAATAGAGGTTCCGTTCAGGATGAGTTTTTTGCCGTCAAAACGGACTCGATCCCCGGGAAGTCCGACAATTCTCTTGATGTACAGGCTTTCCTGACCCGCCTCGGGAGGAGTGAAGATCACCACATCGCCGCGTGCCGGAGACTTGACTGTGTTCAGGTACCAAGGACGATTCCCGAAGACCTCGCTGAAGGGTACATGAAGCGCATATTGGAATTTGTTCACAAACAAAAAATCGCCAATGAAAAGGGTGGGGAGCATGGACCGGGTCGGGATTCGGAAAGGCTCGATGATCGAGGACCTGATCCCGAGAATTACTGCAACAAGGAGGATAAAGAGAGGAATTTGTTTTCGAATCATCAGGTTGCCCTAGAAAATCTTGACCTTGATGCCTTCCTTTTGCATGAACTCCCGGATTCTTGCTGAATCAAGTGGCTCCAGACGCCACAAAAGATTGTGAAGGAGATCCAGGGTTTTCTGTCCTTCCGGAGACCTGGCGTTTTTCGTGATCTCGTGGATGTCGGCGGTCACCTCCATCAGGTTCGTGATCAGCTGAGCGAGATCCTTTGAGAGAATTTTGCTTTGATCGATCTTCTCAAGAGTGCGGTTCAGGTTGTTGCTGAGTTTATAGAGAAGTTCGATCGAGTGGGTAAGATCGCCCTTGTTTTGCTCGATGAGCTCCTGAATCTTTCCAGCCAGATTGAAGCTCTGGGAAATCAGCTGATCAATTCGAGGGGGATCCACCCCTGCGATGGCATCTCCGGGCAGAAGTTGGGGAGCATCGATGGTGCCCGGAGTGATTTCAATGTAGCGCTCGCCGATCAGGCCTGCGAGGTTGACATAGAAGCGGGAGTTTTTTCGGATTCCGGGGAGTGCTGCTTTTTTAACCGAGATCTTCAGTCGAACGGGAGTGTAGGCGATGTTGGATCCTTGGTCGGCACTCCCCGGTTCTTTTTCGGAAACCTTCTGGTTCGGACTGGGGGCGAAGAACTCGATCTCCTCGACTTTGCCCACTTTGATTCCGGAGAGTCTGACGTGCGATCCAAGATCAATCCCGCCTGCAAAATTGTACGTCACGTAGAAATAGTTCTGATCCGTGAATGGATTTTTGAAGCCAAGCAACCACGCAAAGCCGATGGCAATCACGACGGTGCCGGTGACGAGGGCGCCCACTTTGGATTCATTCGTGAATTTCATGCGAAAATCATCGTAACGAACATTTCAAAGGAGCGCACTAAAAATAGCGGTGAGGATGAAATCGACGGTAATTACCGCAAGAGTTGCCGTCACGACGGCATCGGTCGTGGCCTGGCCGACCCCTTGGGCGCCCCCCTCGCAGCGGAGACCGTAGGCGCTTGCGATGGGTGGAATCAGCATGCCAAAAATGGCCGCCTTGGTAATCGCGCAGATCAGGTCCATGGAATTGATGAACTGGCCCAGAGTGTTCAGGTATTCCTGGGAGTTGAAGTGGTATTTGGTGACGGCCGTAATCATGGCGATCAGAAGGGTGATGGTGATCGAGATCAGGGTCAGGCAAACGGTCGAAAGAATGCAGGCCACCCAGCGGGGGAAGATGTGGTAGGAGACAACATCAATCTTGAGAAGTTTGAATGCATCAAGCTGCTCCGTTATTTTCATCGACGCAAGTTCCGCGGTCATGGATGCGCCAACTTTCGAAACCAAGAGAAGCGCTGGAACCGCAATTCCAAGTTCCCGAAGTACGAATTGGCCGGTGAATCCCGGAATCATGGAAACATTGCTCAGGGCAAAGTCCATATGCCAGGCGATTTCCGAGGTCATTACGAGGCCGGTGAAGCCGGTTGCAATCGAGATGATCGGAAGGCTTCCGATGCCGATGGACTCCACCGCGTGTCCGATCTCGTTCTTCCGGTGGGGGCCGCGGGAGGCCTGTGCGAAGAGCTTTCGAAGGAGTCCCACGGCAAGCAGCAGGGTTTTGAAATGAACTTGAAGCGGATTCTGAGGCTGGTTCACTTAAGCCCCCCAAGGATTCCTGCAATCCAATACACGAAATCATGAATCCACTCGAGAAGACTGGTTGAAATGAAGTTTGCCAGCACGATGTAGATGTTGATGTAGATGGCAGATTGGGTCACCGCTTTTCCGACTCCCCGTGCTCCCCCACTTGCCGTGTATCCCTTGAAGGTCGAGATGGTTGCGACAATCGTACTGAAAAGAGTGGAACGAACCAGGCCCTCGAACAGGGTCCATGCTCCGGCGAACCGTGGAATCGAGGCAATGTATTGATAAATGTTCATTCCACTGAAACTCTGAGCGACGAGGACAGCACCCGCCACAGATACGAAAAGGCCGATAGAGAGCAAAATCACTGATGAAAGCACGATTCCAAAGAATCTAGGAATGATGAGGTACTGGATCGGATCCGTTCCCAGGCTCTCGACCGCATCGATTTGCTCGGTCACACGCATGCTCGCAAGTTCTGCGGTGGTGTAGGCGCCAATTTTGCCCGCGAGCAAAAAGGAAATGATGAGGGGGCCTACCTCTCGAATGGTGGCCGATGTGTTCAGACCGCCCAGCAGTGCTTGGGCGTCGAAACGCCTCAGCATCGCATCGAATTGAAGCACCAGAATTGCGCCTACGAATACACCGGCAAAAATCACGGTGCTCATGGTTCGCATGGAGACTTCGGCAACTTGCGCGATGATCGGTTTTCCGTATCCCGAGGTCTTTCGGTAAATGCGAATTACCTTGCCCATGAAAAGCCAGGCGCCTCCGAACTCGTGCAGCACATCGACAATCGCCTGGCCTGATCGCTCCAGATAAAGGTTCAATCGCTCAATCATTCGAACCTCCAATCAGGAGGAAGGAGCGAGAGTGTCTCTTGGAAGAATTCGCTTACGAGAGGAATTTTGCTTTTGACCACTTCCGAGGGCGGGGCCATGAGCAGAATCTTTCCTTGGTCGAGAAACAGGATCTGATCCGCAATCGAGAGTGCGCAGGCCATGTCATGCGAAACAATGATGCTCGTGACCTTGAGGGTGCGGGAGAGTTCATTGATCAGTTCATTGATCGAACTCGTGCTTAAGGGGTCTAGGCCTGTGGTGGGTTCGTCAAACAGAAGGTACTCCGGTCCCGGAGCAAGGGTTCGTGCCATGGATACGCGCTTCTGAACACCATAGGAGACCTCGCCTGGAAACAGGGACAGAATGTCAGGGGTCAAATGAACCAGTTTCAATTTTTCCCTGACGATCGAATCGATTTCGTCCACGCTCGGCTCACGTCCGATTTTCTCCCGGTACTGGGGGGTTCGGAGACCGAATGCGATATTGTCAAAATTGCTGAGGGAATCCAAAAGGGCCGGATGTTGAAAGACCATTCCACACCGTTGCCTGACCTTGGGAAGAAGGTCGCGGCCCTGTTCTGTGAACATGGAGCTTACCTCGAATTGGTCCACATGGATTTTTCCTGAGTCCGGCTCAAGCACTCCGATGATGTGTTTCAGGGTAACTGATTTTCCCATACCACTTTTGCCAAGAATGAAGAGGATCTCGCCTTTTTTCACCTCAAAGGTGACACCGTCGAGAATTTTTTTCGGACCGAACGACTTGTGGACTTCCTCAAAACGAATGCTCATGGGCTTCCGGCCCCCTGATTTGTGGAAATGGCGCTTGAGTAAATGAAGTGCCGGAGTTCAGGATTCCTGGTCTGCTTCACTTCATCGGGAGTGCCATGAATGTTGAGACCACGCTCATGACAAAATCCGATCCGATCCGATACCTGATAGGCACGCTGGAGGTCGTTTGTGACCATCACAAGTGTCGTCTTGTTTTTGCGATGAAGTTTGATCATGAGTTCGGCGATGGATTTCGAGGTAATGGGGTCAAGGCCTGCCGTAGGCTCATCATAGAGGATGACCTCGGGTTCGATGATGAGGGCCCGGGCGATTCCGAGGCGTTTTTGCATTCCTCCGGAAATTTCATCCGGATGCAAGTGAGCCGCATGATCAAGCCCCACTGCCTTGAGAAGCTCCATCGAGCGTTCGTGGGCTTCGGTGCCATGGATGTTTCGGGTTTCGGCAAGCGGCACCAGCAGGTTTTGCAAAAGATTGAAGGAATCAAACAGCGCGTTTTTCTGAAAGAGCATGCTGACTTTTTCGGATTCCACCCGAATGGAGCCTGAGGTCGGAGGGATCAGGCCAGCAATCATTTTCAATAGGATGCTCTTCCCTGCGCCGGATGGACCGATGATTCCCAATGCCTCCTGAGGCCCAACGGTAAGATGGACATTCTCCAGAATCAGGCGATCCTTGATTTGCAAGGAAACCCCGTTCAGCTCAATCATAGGACCTCAAGCACCGGAATCAGGATTTCCTGGGCAAGAAGCTTTGCATTCAAGGGGAGATTCACGAGCTTTCTCTTTTCAGCGAGTGACTCGAGAATTCTGCAGAGGCGCTCAAGGTTCAGTTTTCGAATCTCGGAGATTTGAAGCAGGAGGTCCCGCTGATCCTGGTTCGTCCATTCATGGGCGTTCTCTTTGATTTGAGAAAGCAGCATATCGGAAAAAATAGATTCGAGGAGATCAAGTCCCAAATGGGCCTGGAACTGCGATTTCGAGAGGGAATCGATGAGTTTCATCCATTCGTGAGCCGGACTGGAGAGAAGCCCCAGAATCTGCTCCCGAAGGGTCCAGACTTCCTCGCTTGAAAATTGGAGTGCACGGGTGAGGCTCCCGTTGGCGGATCGAGCGGCAACCTGACCTCTCGTGGAATTGAAGTCGAGGCCCTTGGACGCTTTCAGAATGGAAAAGAGGGGAGCAGACGGAATCGGGGAGAGCTTCACTTCCATGCAGCGAGACAAGATGGTGGGAAGGAGGCGGGAGGAATCCGAGGCGGTCAGGATGAAGATCCAGTTTTTGGGCGGTTCTTCCAGCATTTTCAGGATTGAGTTTGCAGCGGGAGGAGTCATCCGATCCGCATCCGCAATGACCACTGCCTTGAACGGCTCATTGGAGGGACCAAGTCCCAGTTTTCCCTTGAGCTCCCGGAAGGCTTCGATCTTGTGGGTTCCGAGTCTCGTTCCTTCATCCGAGGATTCCGGGTCAAACCAATAAAGATCAAGCCACTGGTCACGGAGCGCGCGGGTGCACGAGGGACATGTCCCGCAGGGAGTTCTTCCGGTTTTTTTCCGAGCACTGGAAGCTTCTCCGAAAAGACCCGGGCCCGCGTCATCCTCAACCGTTGCAAAAATGGTTTCGTCGCAGAAAAGAGTCTGGAGAAAGTGCAGAAC
>CANGWP010000090.1 GCA_947457605.1 Bdellovibrionales bacterium
ACGAAAGCGACTACCTTCGAGTGGCCCGAATGGTGGAACATACCGGCGTGAAACCCAACTCCTTCAAGCAATACCTTCGATGGGGAACGGTTGCGCACCCGGCACGAACGCTTTTTCATTTTGCGGCAAACTGGATCACTCACTTCATGCTGTTCTATTGGGTTGGCGGGACCCCGCTTGCGATCGCCATTTTTGGAATGGCAGGGGTCTGGGCTTTCGGGGTTCGAACCTATAACTTCGATGGTCACGGCAGGGGGCTGGACAAACGCCAAGATGGAATCGACTTCAATCGCAAAGACCAATCCATCAATCAAGTGTGGCCCGGGTATGTTGCGGGGGAATGGCACAACAACCACCACCTTTATCCAAATTCCGCTCGTTCCGGATTTCTACCTTATCAGTTTGACGGTGCCTGGGAGATCATTCGTCTTTGGCACAAAATGAAGGTGGTTTCCTCGTACCGAGATGACAAGGCGGCATTTCTAAAAAACAACTACATCCCTTATCACCGCAATCCAGAACCACAAACTGTCACACATCCATGATCAAGGGCACAACAGTCGGCTTTTTTCCGACGTTTCGCTCAAAAAAGCGCCTGAGCTCGATGCGGATATTCTCTCCGAGATCCGGATCAATCACACCCTGGCGAAGCTCTTTTTTATAAACCGAAAGCACCTGGTCCACGACCGTCATAGCCTCATCAATGAGCCAACTCTCAAAAGACTCGTTTACGAGTCCTTTTGCGTGGATTTCGGGCTTGGTCAGAATCTTTCCCGACTCCTTTTCGCGCGCGAGCATGCAAATGACAACCCCGGTTTCCGCAAGACGTCTCCGGTCGCGAAGAAGGTCCTTGGTGATTTCATTTCCTTCGCGCCCATCGACGAGAAGCCTAAGCTCGGTTACCACTTCCACCATCTCGATTCCATTCGGAGAAAGCTCGATCGCTTCCCCATTTTGAATCACGCACACGTTGCGCTCCTCGACCCCGCTCTCGGCCGCAAGATTGGCGTGATGGACGAGATGCCGGTATTCCCCATGAATGGGTACAAAAAACTTGGGCTTCACCATCTCGATCATTTTTTTAAGCTCGGGCCTGGTGGCATGCCCGCTGGTATGCACATCTTCGATCGCATCGTAAAGAACGTGCGCTCCCCGCTTGAACAACTCATTGATGAGCTTACTAATGGGCATTTCATTTCCCGGGATCTGGCTTGAACTCAGGATCACAAGATCATCCTCAGTAAGGGAAACATAGTTATGCTCATCATGCGCGATGCGATTGAGAGCGGATCTTGGCTCCCCCTGACATCCGGTTGATAGCACCAATACGCGATTCCGATCATACCGGTGGATCTCATCAATCGAAATCATGTGCGAGCGGGGAAACGAGATCGCCCCATGCTCCATTGCGAGGCGCACATTCTGTTCCATGCTTCGTCCGGTAAGAGCGATGCGCTTGCCCATTTTCTCGGCAAGTTTGAAAAGGTTCGCCATTCGTCCGACATTTGAAGAAAACATGGATACAAGAATAAGGCCTTTTGCTTTAGCAAAAACTTCCTCCAATTTGACCGAGATGTGTTCATCCTGGATTCCCTCTTCCTCCCGCTCCACATTCGTTGAATCCGACATCAAAAGCAGAACTCCATCATCGCCGGCCTTGCGGAACACGTTCCACTCCATCACATCGCCGAAATGAGGCGAAGGATCCATCTTGAAATCACCGGTATGTATGATCTTCGCGATCGGAGTATCAATGAACAGGGCACACGAATCGATGATTGAATGATTCACACGCTCCGGGGTGATGGTCATGTCTCCGATTTGGATCGGGCCGCCCGGACTCATCACCTGGATGGGTACCGCGGTTTCAAGCCCCGCCTCTTTCAGGCGCTCACGAACCATAAGGCTTGTAAAATGGGATGCATAAATTGGCACGCGGAGTCCGGCCTTGATCGCAAATGGAATGGCTCCAATGTGGTCTTCGTGGCCGTGAGTGACAAAAATGGCCTTGATCTTGTCTTTCTTTTTCAGAAGGTGCGAGAAATTCGGGATCACGAACTCGACCCCGAAATGGTCGAGCTCTGAAAACATCAACCCGCAATCTACCAGAATTGCCGAACTCGCGGTCTCAATCAACATGCAATTCATGCCGATTTCACCCAAACCTCCATATGGAGTGATTCTGACAGCACCCTTCATGACTTCAACTCGTACAATTTCTGTTTGATCATTGCAGAGAGCATTGCGGCCGCGGTATCGGTCTCCTCACCCACGATGATGTCCGCGTATTGCCGGGTGGGCTCCAAATATAGCTGATGCATGGGGCGCACGGTATCGTAGTACTGCCGGATGATGTCATCCAGTGTCCGATTCCGGTCCTTCAGATCCCGAAACAATCTGCGAATGAACCGGATGTCCGATTCCACATGAAGAAAAAATTTCAAATCAAAGAGATTCCGGATGGACTCATCCCAAAGCGTAAAGATGCCCTCGACAATCAATACCTTGCAGGGCCCTACACTTTGGGTTTTGGCGGTACGGCGGGAGCTGTTGTAATCATAAACGGGACTTTCGATCCGCTTGCCTTCGCGCACCTGTTCGAGATGAGACCTGAAAAGCTCCCAATCAAAGGCTTCAGGGTGATCAAAGTTGAGCTCATTGTTGATCTTGAGATGCGTCGGAGGACGAGGAAGATAATACGAATCCTGATGAAGAACTCCAACCTTGGAATCATTGACCTGACTTAAAACTTTCTGGGTAAAGGTCGTTTTTCCGGAGCCCGAACCTCCGGCGATCCCGATGATGTAAATTGGCATAGACGTTAAGGATGAGGATACTCAAGCCTGCGGAACTCCTCAAGCGTAATCCCGGCAAGTCTCACAGGATAATGAGCGGGGATGGGATTCTCGCTCTTCCAGATCGGGTCACGAAAGTGCGGATTCAGGATTCGGATTTCCTCTTCATTCAAACGATATCGTTGCAGAATGTCCTTCACCTTGGTTTTTGTTTGAAAACTGACCGTGATGAATTGCGGCAAACCGACATCAGAGTCTGGACGAAAGAGCGGTCCCCTGCTTTCCGCAACATCACACATTGCAAGGAATTCGAAGAGGTAATTTCGAGAAGCGAATTTGAAAGACGGGTCCTTGAATGTTTGAATGATCTCAACCGGGTCGCGACTCCCCACCTTTCGGATCGCTTTTTGAACCAATCCGGCCCCATGATGATATGCCATCACCGAAAGGGCCCAACTTTGCAAAGCATCGTGATTCTTTCGCAGAAATCGGGCAGCAGCCCGCGTGGACTTCAAAGGATCATGGCGCTCATCAATGGATGGTGTAACCCGGAGTTCCTTCATCGCTGTTTTCGGCATGAACTGCCATATCCCGATCGCTCCCACTTTCGAACGCGCCTCGGAATCAAATGCACTCTCCACAAAGGGCAGAAGCACCAGTTCCTCCCGAACTCCTTCTTCTTTGAAGATTTCCCGCATTCTCCGCAAATAAGGTTTCGAGAGCAGAAACGCCGATTCAATCCGGTCCCTCAGACCCACCTGCAATCGGATTCTTTTCGGAGTTGCAGCAAATCGATAAGCCCTGGGATCTTCATTTGCATCCAAAGTTGCATAAAGCTTCATGAGGGAAGGGGTCAGCTTTTCCGGCGCGATCGGTTCGGGCCCGAGTGCCGCGATCTCAAGCAGCCCGGCACGTACCTCGATCTCCATCTTCCTGGCGCCTTCGGGAGTCTTTGCAACCCCATACACATGTGCCAGATTCACGGAATCGTGAATGACAAGATCCGAGCCCGGGTGCTCGGTAAAGATTTTTTTCCAAAAACGCACCTGGGATTCCGCCCAAGGAGTAAGGTTCACTCCAAACTTTTGAAAGCGCTCCTCTTGCGCTATGGTCTTTGGCGTGGACAGGAGCAAAACAAAAAGACCCATCAAGAACGCTTGGCAACTCCTTCTGCTTTTTCTTTCCTTGCTCATTTTGGCTCCAATCCTGCCCTTTTTTCAGGATAGCCGAAATAGGGACATCGTCATACTGATCGATCGGCCTCCGAATACGCTTTTTCCGGGTCAAACTCCTGACGCAATGGCGAGACGGATTTTACCGCTCATAGAGGAATTGCACTATTCGGTGGCTGAGGGTTCAAATCCCGAGGAATTCACCCTTAACCCCCCGGGTCCGATCCAGCCGAATCTTCATTTCAAAGTGGTGCGAGACGACCTTGCTCGCGGAGTACTTCACCAATCCGGGAGATCCGATGTGCTGTTCGACACCCTCTCTCTCTCAAAAACCGGACTGTTTCAAAGATCGGATTTCCCGGTACAAGTCTCAAGGGGCTTTCACCTTTCCTATCTTGGCTTCAATTTGAAAAATCCGATTCTCTCGCGTCCTGAGGTTCGGAGAGCACTTAGTCAGGCATTTCCCGTATCCATGTGGATCAAAGAAAAATACCTGGGCTTCGTTGAGCCCCTACCGGGCTTTACTCTCGATTATGATCCGAACTCGTCAAACCGTGCTTTGGATCGCGCTGAACTCCCGATCCTGGGCGATGGATCACGATTTACGCTCAGGTATCTCACCACCCCGGTTCGAGAGGGATTTGAACTTGCACTGCTGGTTCGAGAAGCCCTGAAGCAGGTTCATGTTCAAGTTGAGATAATTCCGCTTGAGCCGTCCTTGTTTTTCAGCAAACTCAGACGTTCGGATTTTGAAATCTTCGGCTCCCGGATTCCCCGAAGCGCACCCTCAGAGCCGGTTTTTGATTTTTTCAAGACCGATGGTCGGAGAAACTATTTTTCCTATTCCGATCCCCGAATGGATCTGATCCTATCCTCGAATCCAATGGCCGGCTTCGAAGAACTGATCCCCCGGATTCGGGAGGATCTTCCCATTCTGCCACTTTTTACCTGGAATCACGGATTGCTTCTCTCAAAACGAATTCGGATCCCGGAGGGCGTCACTCTCACTGCCGATGATTCCTTTCGCTTTTTGGCACTCCTTCGATTAAACTGATGCGGATGCGCAGAGTACTTTGCGATGACATTTCCCCGAGCCGAAAGTCCTTGATTGAAATTTCGGAAAACGAAGCCAAACACCTGATCTCGGTACTTCGACTGGGTCCCGGAGACTCCATTGAACTTTTGGACGGCAAAGGACTGAGCGCACCCGGAAGCCTTGTGTTCCGCGACAAAAGGCTTTTTGCCGAGCTGACCGGGTCTCCAAGCACCAATCCAAAACTCCTCTCCTTGCCCATTCACCTGAAAATGGGAATCCTGAAAGGTGAGGCGATGGAGTGGGTGGTTGAAAAAGCCGTCGAACTCGGGGTTCGGACACTCACCCCGATTGAAACTGAGTTCACAGTAGTAAAAATACACAAAAAGGGGGCTGGTACTTTTTTGGAGCGCTGGCAAAAAATCGCGGATCAAGCTCTCAAGCAATGCGGCAGACTTGACCGGATGGAAATCCTGCCCCCCGTGCCCTTGGAGATGTTGAGCATAGGAGCCGGAGTTCTGTACTGGTCTGACGAGGAACTTGCCCGAAATTCGGATCCCGAAAAGCACCTCTCCCAAATTGCCCGGAAGAATCCGGCCCATCTTGATTCGGGGACATCTCTTTTGATCGGACCTGAAGGCGGCTTTAGCGCGAGCGAGCGAAGCCGGCTTTTGCAATTGACGGTGTCGGGAAACAAAGGGATAAATAGAGTGCACCTCGGTTCATTGATTTTGCGCGCCGAAACAGCAGCATTGCTTGGAATTTCAATTCTGGTCGGGGAACACTATGGAAAAAGGGAAAATCAAGTTCAAGCCACTACATGAAGGGATGGGGTTCCACCCATTCTCAGATGGTTTACCCTATGCTCCCGAGAGCAAGTCAAAACCCCAAATGGGTACTGGGGCAACCGCGGCAGGCCGCCCTCGTTTCACAACACAACTTCCACCTCAAGTCCGCCCCCAACTGAAAACTGCTCGCCAACTTCAAAATCCGGTCACAACTCCTCAGGCCCCCGTAGTTCGACCGAATGCCCAACCAAGACCACTTGAGCCAAGTTCCAGACAGTCAAAAGCCGAGGCCGACCCCATTCGCCAAAGATGTTTTGCCTACCTTCTCGACTCTGTGATTCATGCAGGGTTTTGGATGGGAACCAATCTCGCTGCATTGCTGCTTTTCCGGTTTCAAATTGATTCTGAGATCGTACGGGACAGCTTGCCTCAGTTCATTCTTTTCTTTCTGTTTTCCCAATGGATGTTTATCGCCCTTCAGGAAGTGCTTTTTGAGAACTCCATCGGGAAAGCTTTTTTTCATCTCGAGTTTCAGCGGAATCGCCGATCTCTATTCCTTCGTTCACTGGTATTCATGATGGGCGCGCTCACACTCGGGCTTGGTCTGTATTTCCGTCCCCAAGATCGCTTGGGAAAAATCCAACTCAAACAAAGACTCCCCTCCGTATGATCCGGAATAAAATCCTCACTGCAGATGCGCTCACAAAAATTCTTAGAAGACGAGGAAAGAAAAGGGCAGTGTTCACCAATGGCTGCTTTGACATTCTTCACGCAGGACACGTGACTTATTTAGAGCGGGCCCGAAACCTTGGAGACATCCTGATCGTAGCTCTCAACACGGATGCTTCTACGCGTCGCCTCAAAGGCACTGGACGGCCCATAAACCCCCTCAAAGATCGCGCCAAGGTAGTTGCGGCCCTGGAATCCGTAACCTACGTAGTTTCGTTTGGCGAAGACACTCCTCTAAAGATCATTCAAAAAATAAAGCCCGACATTCTGGTCAAGGGTGGCGATTACGAGGTCAAAAAGATAGTTGGTTATGACGAGGTGATCGCCTCAGGAGGGACCGTAAGGATCCTTCCCTTCCTTGAGGGAAGAAGCACAACCCGGATCATTTCGAAGGCGAAAAATCACTCGTAACCCTTGGGCTGAATGCTTATTTGGCGGGGCCTTTTTTGTCGAACCACGCAACGCTCATCAAGGAAATTCCAAACACCATCCAAGCAAAGAACATCACTCCTCGAGGGATGGCCGCTTCCTCATAAGCGCGGAAAGCCGGGCTGAATAGACAGGTGATGAATATCCAGGAATAAGCACCCCAGGTGAGACCCATTCCAAACCGATTCCATTTGTGGTTCGTGCCGGTGAAATGGGCATAAGTTGTGCCCAGAACCGCACAAAGCAGGAAGAACATCAAGAGTCCCACCACAATCCCGGAACCGGAGCCATAGGCCATGGCCTGATTTCCTAGGATTGGCAGCGCCGAAATCCGCATTGGCGTGGTGAGATCCATTCCCTGGGTTGCGGAATAAACCATTCCAAAAATTTGCATCATGATTCCGGCAAAAATCCCCGCAAAAAGTCCTGCGGAAATGCGCTCAGCTCTGAACTTGGTCCAAAGCGCGACCACGTTGTACTCACCGGGAAGGGTATCAGGATTGAAATTACGATTTTTCAAGCTTTCCATAGGTGCTCCTGAGGTTAGCAAGGAACGCTTGATGAATCCACGGAGAATTTTCCGAATTACTTCTCTGAGTTTGGCATTCGCTCGGCATCGCCAGAACCTGGCCCCGTCGCAACCTGCTCCGGTTCTGAGGTTCCCTTAAATGGAAGGGGTTGATCCTGGGTCATTCTACCTTCTGGAACATAATAAAGATTGAACCCCGCATAGATTCGATTTGGGTTTTTGATCATCTGTCGATTGTTTTCCCAAAGCTTTTTCCATTTGGCCTGAGTGCCATAAACTTCATTGGAGATTAGCCCCAAGGTGTCGCCTACTTTGATCAGGTACTTTTCACCATTCCGTTCGATCGTGACCATGCCAGTACCACTCAGCATCAAGGTCGTTCCCGGGGAAAGTTGATTTGGATCCTTTAAAACATCCTGATTTCCATCCAGAATGTCCTTCCAGCGATAGAGATCCCCGTAGTTTTCAAATGCGATTTTCATGAGGGTATCCCCCCGCTTCACCCGATAACGAGTGACCTCTCCGCTGACTTGGCCGCCACTTCCTGAGGAAGCCAGGCTTGGCTCTTCAACCGGAGCAGGAGGAGGGGTTTTTGCAGCCTCAAACGCCGCAGGCGCAGGCTCTTGCGCAAGACTGGGATTTTCAGAGACAGCGGGCTTCGACTCCACATTCACCACCGGTGTCTCCATCGGTGGAGGCGGTGTGGCCACATCAGCAGCTGTGGCCGTAACGTCCGGAGCAGGGGGTGCTTCAGATTCCGTAGGTGCAGATGCAAGATCAGCCGGAGGGGGTGGTTCTTCGCTCGACACCGGCGGAACTGCATCCGTGTTCGCTTCTGGTGGAGGCATTTCTTCCGAGGACGCAACGGCATCCGGAGCCTGAGGATCATCACTCATCATGTCAGTGCTCGCGGCTGTTTCCGGAGCTCCCTCGGTTGAATCTACCTTGGAAGAGGAGCACGCCGAAACAAGAAGAATCGCAAAAACCAGTACTGCGACTTTGAGTTCCCGCCTGAAAAATTGGTCCATATTTGGCCTCCACAGCGCTCTTCGGCGTGGACCAAATAAAGCTTTAATTTCTTTGATTTTATTTTAAAAAGCAGTAACCGACAGAGGCCTCACTTCGATTGCGCTCAGCGTCAACTTTGAAAATCTTGAAGAAGATATTCCCATCCGCTCCTTTTCGGAGCCAGATTTCCGCCGGATTCCCAAAATCCTGGTAAATCCCGAACTGATTCTCATTGATCTTGATCACCAATGTATTCCCCATTGCGTGAAGCTCGAAAACCTGCCGCTTCTCATTGGTGAGGTTTGTACTGTTTACCCAGGCGGTATTCTTTCCAAGTACCAAAACCGTTTCAACATGCTCCTTAATTCCCGGAAAAAGAGGTCCATAGGATGGAGTTCCGGAATAGGTCACCGTCATCTGGCGGATCACGACCTCTGCCATTTCGTCCGGGGCTGATGCTCGGGTCATGAAGCACCTGGTTTTTGGCCTGAACTCATCCAAAGCGTCAAAGTCCTTCACCTCAGGAGCCCGCCCGGCCCGATCAAATGAATCCACAATGATCTGATATTTGGTTTTCCCGCTCTGAAGTCCGGAATCGAGTTCCGGATCAAAAGTCGCCTGTTGTGCGGGCGGGGGCGGAGTCGCACAAGAAACAAAGCAAGCCAGAATCAGAATACCAAAGGAACCACTCGCGAT